>CABSQC010000010.1 GCA_902479835.1 uncultured Streptococcus sp.
CCCTTCTTTTCTCAGTCTACCCAACCTCCGTACTCACCTAAGGAAAGTTTCAAAGAAGATTTTGTCTTTAATAAAAAAGACCGGATTACTCCAATCTTTTCACTTTTCTCTCTAAGAAAATCAAAGAATAAACAAGGTTTCAATGATGAAATCGTCGGCAGTAACCTAATAAAGAAGTCTACAAATTTATCTTTGGTTTTCGACGAGAGGAATTATTTGATTGCGCGTGATTGCAATCCTTCTTCTTCCAAGAAGAGGCGGAATGGGACGAGTTCTTCTGCTTCGTATTTTTCCTTAAATGCTTTGATGGCTTCTTCTGAGTGTTGTTTTGGATCCAACTCAAGTACTTCTACTGGAAGGGGACGGTGTTGCGTGATGCGGGCATCAATGACAACAGTCTTACCTTCTTTGTTCAATTTAACAGCTTCTGCAACGACTGCATCGATATCTTCGATACGGTTTACAGTGAACCCAACAGCACCTTGCGCTTCAGCAATTTTAGCATAGTCAGCATTAGGGAAGTCACAACCAAACAAGTGTTTGTTTGTGTCTTCGTATTTGTCCTTGATGAAGGCATATTTACCATTTGAGAAGACAACGTTGATAACTGGAAGGTCGTATTGAACGTTTGTGATAACGTCTGGGTAGCACATGTTGAATGCACCGTCACCCATGATGTTCCATACTTGGCGATCTGGATTGTCTTTCTTAGCAGCGATACCACCAGGAAGGGCAATACCCATTGTCGCAAAGAGTGGAGATGTACGCCACATGTTCTTAGGTGTCATGTGAAGGTGACGAGTAGATGTTTGAGTAGTGTCCCCTACGTCGATTGAGTAGATAGCGTCTTGATCAGCATGTTTGTTGATTGCATTGTAAACTTGATACAATTGCAATTCACCCTCAGTTTTACCTTCGAGTTTGTTCATGTAATCACGCCAGTTTTGGTTGTTCTTCACGTTTGCACGCCACCATGGAGTAGACTCAACTGGGTTTACTTTATCAAGGATAGCTTTGGCTGCTTGACCTGCATCACCAAGGATTGAAGCGTCAAGGGCATGACGTTTCCCAAGTTTGTAAGGGTCGATATCCACTTGGATGAATTTTTCAGTGTTCTTGAAGGCTTCATAAACTTCAGCAAATGGGAAGTTTGAACCAAGGAAAAGAACTGTGTCTGCTTCAAAGACCACTTCGTTGGCTGGTTTCCAACCAACACGGTAAGCAGAACCTGTCAAACCTTCATAGTTCCATTCGAAAGCTTCAAAGTTTTTACCAGTTGTAATGATTGGTGCTTTGATTTTACGTGACAATTCAGTGATCACTTCACCAGATTTAACACCACCGTAACCAGCATAGATCACTGGGCGTTCCGCATTGTTCAAGATTTCAACAGCTTTGTTGATTTCAACTTCGTTCAAAGCAGGAGCGATGAATGAACGCTCGTATGAACCTGATCCATAGTATGAGTTTTCGTCGATTTCTTGGAAACCGAAGTTTACTGGGATTTCAACAACAGCTGGACCTTTTTTAGAAACTGCAGCACGGCAAGCTTCATCAATCACTTTTGGCAATTGTTCTGCGTAAGCTACACGTTTGTTGTATACAGCGATACCATTGTACATTGGGTTTTGGTTCAATTCTTGGAAGGCATCCAAGTTCAACTCGTTAACTGGACGTGATCCAAGAATCGCAAGGAATGGAGTGTTATCCATCGCTGCATCGTAAACACCATTGATCAAGTGAGTCGCACCAGGTCCACCTGAACCAACTGCAACCCCGATAGAGCCGCCAAATTTAGCTTGCATAACTGCTGCAAGAGCACCAGTTTCTTCGTGGCGAACTTGCAAGAAACGGATATCTTTGTCTTCAGCCAAAGCGTCCATCAATGAGCTAAGTGTTCCTGATGGGATCCCATAGATCGTGTCTACGCCCCATGTTTTCAATACGTTCAACATTGCTGCAGATGCAGTAATTTTCCCTTGAGTCATTCTAACTCTCCTTTATTTCTAATTTGATCCTGAAAAATGAAGCACAGCGCTTCTACTTCATCTTTGTGATCAAAGCTCGTCTTGAAAATGAATTTATTCTGACCATTCTCATGAAAACGTTTTACAAAACGATTATAGAACTAATTTAACACAAAGAGATTCACATGTATAAGGATCTGCTCAGAGATGCTCAATCCCTATTACATAACAGATGCTGAATTTGAGAAATTTTCACAAACTATCTTATAATAGGATATTTTATTATAAAATATATGCTTCTGTTTTCCCTTGTGGCTGTAAGAAAAGACAAAAAAGTGGTACAGAATCTTAAATGAATTCTGTACTACTTTTTTTGTTGAGTCTAATCAATTTTCGCAACATTGAGAAGCAGAGAGCTAGTCAAAACAGACAAAGAACTAAGGGCCATGGCAAGACCTGCTAGTTCTGGATTAAGGGTCAATCCCAGTCCTACAAAGACTCCAGCAGCAATTGGAAGCCCAAGGATATTGTAGATAGAGGCCCAGAAGAGATTGAGTAAGATCCTGCGGAAGGTCTTTTGACTCATGTCAAAGGCGCGCACAACGCCAAGCAAATCATTTTGCGTGAGCACGATGCCACCGGACTCGATCGCAATATCCGTTCCAGATCCCATAGCGATCCCCACATCCGCGATCGAGAGAGCTGGAGCATCATTGATCCCATCTCCAACAAACGCGACCTTGCTAGCTTCTTGCAGTTTTTGGATGGCGCTAGCTTTTTCTTGAGGAAGGACATCAGCAATGACGGTGTCAATTCCCACTTGCTTAGCAATAGCTTGGGCCACCCGTTCATTATCCCCCGTTAACATGACCGTTTTCAAGCCCCGTTCTTTGAGCTTTTTGATCGCTTCTTTTGAGCTGGCCTTCGGAGCATCTTGAATGGCAATCAAGCCAATCACTTGCCCATCCACAGACAAACTGATCACTGTTTTGGCCTGCTCTTGCAACTCTACCATCCGTTTTTCAAGCTCCGGATCCATCGCTGTCCCGTCATGAAGTTTGCCATTTCCCAAGGTCACCAACTGCTGGTCGATCTGACCTTGGACCCCTTTTCCTTCAATCGCTTGGAAGTTTTCCACAGGGGATAACACCAAACCTTTTTCTTCTGCTTGGGATAACACCGCTTGGGCTAGTGGATGTTCTGAAAAAGTTTCAAGACTAGCAGCCAGTGTCAAGACACGCGCTTCATCTCCTACAACATCGGTTACAAGTGGTTGACCAATAGTAATAGTCCCTGTCTTATCAAACACAACGGTTTGAATCTTTTGCACTTCTTGAAGAACTGTTCCATTTTTAATCAGAACCCCCATCTTGGCACTACGGCCGGTTCCGACCATCAGGGCTGTTGGGGTTGCTAAACCAAGGGCACAAGGACAGGCAATAATGAGGACAGAGACTGCATAGAGCATGGCCTCTTGAAGCGACGCGCCCAGAAGCACGGACCAAACCCAGAAAGTCGCAATGGCCAAAATCGTCACCACTGGAACAAAGATACCTGAAATCTTATCCGTCAAATCTTGAATGGGAGCACGACTGGATTGGGCCATTTTTACAAAGTCCACAATTTGAGATAAGAGGGTCTCACTACCGACTTTTTCAGCCTTAAAGAGAATGGTCCCATTGCTGTTGATAGTGGAGCCGATAACTGCATCACCAACTGATTTTTCCACAGGCAAGCTTTCACCTGTCACCATCGACTCATCAATGGTCGTACTTCCTTCTACAATCGTCCCATCAACCGCAATCTTTTCCCCAGGACGGACCCGAATCAAGTCATCAATTTGGATATCTTCTGCCGCCACCTCGACATAGTTCCCATCACGGAGAACTTGAGCCGTTTTTGCCTGCAAATCCAACAACTTTTCCACAGCCTCAGAGGCATTGTTACGCATCCGTTCTTCAAAGATTTGCCCTAAGAGGATAAAGAAGATGATAAAACCCGCAGCCTCAAAGTATACTGGCTGACCAGTAAAAAGGGCAAATACACTATAGACATAGGCTACCAGGGTTCCAAGAGCTACCAAGGTATCCATATTGGAATGGTGCTTCTTAAATGAGGCCCAGGCACTCTTGATAAAAGGTACTCCTGCTACCAACATGATCGGCGTTGTCGCTAGAAAAGTCCCCCAGCGACTGACTGGATGGGAGACAAATCCTGCCCACATCCCAATCATCAAGATCAATAAAGGAAGGGTAAAGATACTAGTAATCCAAAAGCGACCCCGTAAATTTAAGACACGACGGCGTTTTTCCAAAACCGTGTAGGAACCCTTTTGCATCTTCATTCCACATGAAAACTCAAAGTCCCCTGTTTCTGTCGGGGTAAAGGATATCACCTTATCCACACCGACTTCCAAAGGCTCTAAAATCCCCTGATCTTCAAACAAAATTTCCTTGTAACAGCCGGAAGGATTGACCCGATGGAAGGTGATTTCAGCAGGGATCCCTTTTTGAAGTTGAAATTCTTTGGGACTATAGCCCTTTTCTGCTGTAATACGGATCTTTTGCACTCCGTTTTCCATAGCTGCTTTTTGTTTTTCTACCATACCTACTCCTTTATTCCACAATCATTTGACCATGCATCATGTTCATTCCACATGAATACCCATATTCGCCCGCTTTTTCTGGCGTAATTTCAATGACATGTTTTTCACCTAAAGGCAAATCTTCATGAACGCCAAAATCTGGAAAGATCACTTGAGCCAGACATGAAGATGGATCCTTGCGATTAAAGATGATCCGGGCTGGAACATTCTTTTTCAGGACAATGGTTTCAGGCGAATAGCCCCCCATGACTTCGACTTCAATTTCTTGATAACCTGATTTCTGACGAGCGTGGCCGCTTACCTTTTCATGCTCTGCAAAGAACCACCAAGCAATAAAAGCAACCACAAGTAAACAAACAATACTAATCAACAATCCAAACATGGAATTTCCTTCTTTCTATGACATACAATTGCAAGGGACTGTTTCGACAGCCTCTGCTTTCTTTTCTTCCAGGACCTGCTGCAGCTGATTAAGATCTGCAAGCGTAAAGTCACTCGCCTGAATCAAGTTTTCAAGCACCTGTACAATTCTTTTTGAGCAAACCTTGTCTTTCACCTCCTCAACCACCAAGTCTAAACTCTGGTCCTGCGTCAACAATGCCGAGTAAACAAAGGCTTTGCCTGTTTTTTCTCTAGTCAAGCACCCCTTTTCCACCAAGCGGAACAAGAGGGTCTTGATGGTCGACTTCGACCAGTCAAAGCGCTCGGACAAGACGGCGATCAAATCCGTGCTGGTCTGCTTGCCTTCCATCCAGATTATCTTCATGATGCGCCATTCCGCATTGGAAATTTGCATGGCTTCTCCTTTCTAAATCTACATTTGTAAATCTTATGATGCTATTTTACACCTAAGATTTACATTTGTCAACAAAAAGTTTTTAAAAAAACAAATCTTCCTTTGAAGATTTGTCTAGTTGGGCTTTTTTCGCTCCCTATTTTTGTCTCTATAATATCTCCTGCAGAGCTTGAGCTAGGATGCGGTAACCAGCCACACTTAAATGGAGGCCATCTGTCGTATAGGCTTCTGCCAACTGCCCCTTTTCATCCAATAAAGACGAATACACATCGACATAGCTGACCTGGTGGTAGGCCTGAGCCAATTCGCGATAGGCCTGGTTGAGGGACTGAATTTTTTCATTGGTCCGCACATAGACCTTTTGTTTGTAGCGCTCTTCTTGACTCACCGGTAAAACCGAGATCAGGTTGATGTGGGTCAGCGGAAAATCTCGCATAATTGCTTGTAAGACCGCTTCTACATTGTCTAGGGTTTCCTTTTGAGGAATTTCTTTTCCGATATCATTGGTCCCGATCAAGAGAAAGATCTGATCCACCGCCGTTCCAAAGACATGGGCGTCTAGATGCTCACGAAGGAGATCCGTCTTATAGCCTCGCACTCCTCGATTGACCATGTGCTTAGGACTTTGTAATAGTTCATGAATAGGAAAATACTCCATGATAGAGTCCCCGATAAAGATCAAACCAGGCTCCTTCAGAGGGGCTTGATTGAGCTCCCGATAGGTTGTTAAAATTTTCTCCTGCTCCTTTAAGAGCCAGTCTTCTAACAGTTGTACCGCCATCTACTTCTTTCCTTTCACTTGTTCCCAGAGGGTCAGTCCTAGATACTCTTCGATCACTTGGTAGACACCGCCTTCTTGATGGCTCGGCGCTAGGTGTTTGGCAACAGCCTTGACAGCTTCTTCTGCATTGGCCACAGCATAGGAGTGACCAGCCATTTCAAGCATTTCGATGTCGTTTCCGCTATCCCCAAAGGCCATGACCTGACTAGCATCGAGCTGCCATTTCTCCATTAATTGAGCCAGTCCCCAAGCCTTGTGAATGCCTGCTTGTAAGAGATCCATGCTCCCAAAACCGCTCGAAACCGCCATGAGCTGATCTCCAAAAGCCTGTTGGACTTCCCGACTCACTTGATCAAGACGATCCAAGCCAACCACCAAGCTCATTTTAAGCACCTGGTCAAACAAATCGGCTGTCAATTCCGGAACAAACTTCATTCGCTTGTACAAGGCTTCAATCACTTCCGGCTGCATGAATTTTTCAACTTCTGTAAAGACCGTGCCTTCCTTGACAAAGCCACCATTGACAGCTGATACAACCAACTGATCTGAAATTTCCCGGCCCTTAAAATAAGCAAGAACCGCCTCCACCAATTCCCGATCCCAGAATTTTCCTAGAACCATCTGGTCATTCTCAAAAATCCGAGCTCCATTGGCGACGACCAGGGTCACCCGCTTGACCAAGGGACCCAAGAGCTGGCGCATGCGATGGATTTCATTTCCCGTCGCAATGACAAAGCGAATCCCTTTTTGATCCAAGTGGTCCAACAGCCTTTCCAGACGCGGAAGGTCCACCTCTCCTCGCTCATCTAATAAGGTTCCATCCATATCTGTTGCAATCAACTTAATCATACAATCTAACCTTTTCCCTTTCATAGGGTGCAAACTATCTGTTCCCATTATACCACAGATCAAGCAAGTCAAAACCACCCGTGAAAACAGGTGGTTTACTTTTAGTTTGAAAGTTGCTACTAAAGACCAAGTGATATCATAAGTATAATCCCTTTTCTACACTTTCCTGAACCAACTCTTCCGTCAGTTTCCATAACGCTTTGGACTCACTTTTTATAAATTTTTTCTTTTCTAATACCATCTCGGAACGGATATGATCGGGATTGTAGTTTACTTCTGATGCTTCCAAGTGATTGATCAGTGGTACCAATGCATCAATCACTCTTGCATATCTTGCCTCAGGACTCTGCCCTTTTTCAAACTCCAACCACGAATTTTTCATATTCAAATAGGTTGCTTCCGGAAGGAGGCTCATTGTTTTTTCTATAGATGCGAGCTCTCTATCATGAGCATGAACCTTTTTTTCATCATCAAACACCCAAGTATCTCCGGCATAAATCTCACCTAAATCATGAATCAATAACAGAAACATGACCTTTTCCATATTCAATTTTTCAGGATAATAATCTTGAAAGACCATCGCAGCTATCGCACCCTGCCAAGAATGCTCGGCACTATTTTCGAACCGTCCATCAAGGGTTCTATTAAACCTTGTTACTGACTTTAATTTCTCGATTTCTTTAATAAATTCAACTGTCTGATTCAAATCACTCATGGCAACTCCAACCTCCCTATTCGAAATTATGACTATCATACCAAAAATCAGGGTTTCCATAAATGAATTCCCGTATTTGCAAAAAGATAATGTCCCTCCTTTTTGGAATACTTCCATTTTTCTAACAAGACTACAAGGGCAATTAAAAAAGCTAACCGATCCTTACCGGTTAGCTTCTCTTTTTTACCCAACAAAAGCCCAAATAATGGCAATCAACACTGCTGGAAGGAGGTTGGCGACCTTGATTCGTTTGCCCCAGATGAGGTTGATCCCAACACAGAGAATGAGACTGGAGCCAACCAGTGAGAGATTAGACAGCGCTTGTGGGGTCATGATCGGTGCGATCAAATGGGCCAAAAGCGTGATCAAGCCCTGAAGGATCACAAGTGGAACCACCGCAAAGATGGCACCCTTTCCTTTTGAAACGGTCAAGACCAGAACGATGACCATATCCAGAATAGCCTTGGCCAACAAGGTCGAAGTGTCGCCTGTCAAGCCATCCTGGACAGCTCCGACTACCGCCATAGCCCCGATACAAATGGTCAAGGCCGTCGTCATAAAGGCATCGACAAAGCTGGTATCACCTTGGTTGCCCGTCTTTTCCTTCAGCCAGGTTCCCAGGCGCTCAAAGCCCTCCTCGATCTTCAAGAGTTCCCCGATAACGGTCCCGATCACTAGACTCAGTATCAACATCATACTGCCGTGACTTTCCACATGACTTCCATGCACCACCAGCATCTTTTCCAAGGTCCCTGCGATGCCTAAGACAAAAACAGCAACACCCGTCACTTTCAGAAGGGTCTCATGAAAATCTTCTGATAAACGTTGACCGATGAGCAGTCCTAAAAGCCCACCAAATACAACTCCTAAGGCATTATAAAAGGTCCCTAAACCGATCATTTACAAACTCCTTCGTTCATTTTTCATTCTTTTTCAATTTCTTTTAAAGACCAGTGTCCCGTCTCTTCATACTGGTCAATCAAGTCCTTGGCTGTTTGCGTAATCTCCTCTGGATAATGCAGGCTTTCTAGGGTATTTACCGCATTTTTAGTCACAGCTGACCCTGGCTTGATCTGGTAGTCAAAGACGATCTTGCCATCCACATAGCGACTGTCAAAATGGTAATTATCATTGACCTCACCAGAGGCTGCGACCAGCTCAATATCATGGCTGGAAATCATGTAGAGGCAGTTTTGGGCAGCCAACCAGCGGACAATCCCAAGGCCTGATCCGATCCGCTCGATGGTATTGGTCCCCTTAAAGAGCTCGTCAATAAAGAAGTAGTGAAAGCCAGACTTCTTCAGATGCTGAATCATACGTAAAATAGCTTTACTTTCAGTGATGAAGTAACTATCTCCAACTTCAATGTCATCGCTCACATCCATAGCCGTTAGCACATGACCATAGGGAAGGGCTAATTTTTCTCCATAGGCAAAGCCTAATCCTTGAGCCAGAATGGCATTGATGGCGACAGTCTTCAAATAGGTCGATTTCCCGGAGGCATTGTCCCCACTGATGACCATATTTTTCTGAAAATGCACATCATTGGCAATCGGATTGGACAGCAAGGGATGATAGAGCGTCTCGCCCTCAATGCCACCCGTCTCTGTAAAGACTGGCTGGCAGACCACTTCTAGATCCCGCTTATGGCGCAAGAGACTAATGGCGACTTCCATCTCTCCAAGGAGATCCAGAAGCTTCTGGGCCTCTTTTTGATGAGCTTTCACCTGATTGTAAATATAGACCTGAGCGATCTGCGGGAGTAAAAAGAGGACGTTGAGGTAGAGGAGAACAATTTCCATCTCAGAGGTCCCCGTTGGACTCTGCAAGACACTGGCAAGGATCCGCGTTTTCTTAAAGGGTTTGACCGCTTGCTTTAGTTCTTCTTGTTGTGGCAAGGCTAGATGGCTCAAGCGTTCTGCCGAAGCAAAGATGCGGACCAGATAGCTAACATTATCCAGACGGATTTTATTGGACCAATTGCGCAAACTCGAAAAGACGATATTAAAGACCACACTGATCACCAAGAGGGTAATGGCCACGACTGGCTCAAAGGGGATGGCAAAGAGACAGACAATGGGAAGACAGGCCAAGGCTAGATAGAGGGGCAAACCTGCATAATGCTTGCCGGGATTTGCGACAATGCTCCGCGCCATGTTGTGGTTCTTCTTGCCCAGTTGGTTGAAAATGACCTGAACCTTGAGGCGCAAATCAGGATGCTCTTCAAAAAAGGCTTCTAAGTCATGAAGCTGGTCCTGAGGTTGAAATTCCAGCAGGCGCATTTTTTGATAGAGAGCCTCTGCCCCAAGGCTCGATTGGGTATAGTTGAGTTGATCAAAGACCGCATCCAAAGCCAAATCATGCCAGGTCTGATCATCCACTTGGCTATCAATCGTCTTTCCCTTAGCCGGATAAGCCAGGCTGTCTATCAAACTTTCTTCTGTATCTTTCTTGCGAAAGAAAGGCGCTCCATCCCAAGCCTTCTTCAGCTTTTGCTTGAGGCGGATGGCCGTAAGAAATTTGGTCGCCCAAATCACCACTATCAATCCTAGGATCCCAAGCGGGATCCAGTTCACATTTCCTTCCATGCTCTATTCCTTTCCGCTCTGAGGCCAGTCCAAGTGAACATGTTCCTTCATTTCTCGGTAGGCCGTGTCCACTCTCTCCTTGGTCTCCTCATCCAGCTTGTCACGGTATTTGCCACCCTGGATAAAATCTTCCAAGATATAGGTCTGGTACTTGTACAAGTCATAGCCTTCAGGAGAATAGGTGCCCTTCGGAGTCCGACTGACCCAGGTTGGATGAGCAGTAGCCGTCTTAATCTTTGTCTTGCGACCGACCTTTTCGATGGTCACATCCATCAAGACTCCTCGCTCTGTCCATTGGGCAGTCTCCACATCCCCCATGGTTTCCAGACGCTGATTGGACAGGAAATTCCCCATTGAGTAGATGATGAGCTTGTTTTGACCATCTTTATTGACCACTTCAGCAGGCTCTACAACATGGGGATGCCCGCCAAAGACAATATCAGCTCCCCAAGAAATCATCTTATGATAGAGCTCTTTTTGCTCTTCTGTCGGCTCCAATTGGTACTCAATTCCCATTTGGGGCATGACAATGGTGATATCGGCCTCTTGCTCTGCCTTTTGGATCTCCGCCTTCATCCGCTCTTCATCCAGATCAGACAAGACATCTGCTTGCTCCTCTGGAGTAAGGGTCGTTTCCATTCCATTAAACCCATAAGCGTAGGCTAGAATAGCAATCTTGATGCCATTCACTTCCTTGATCACCAAGGGGGCCTGGCCTCTCTTTTCATGCGTGTAAACACCGACAGGTGTGATGCCTGCATCTTCAAAGGCCTTAGCTGTCGAATAGACTCCTTCTAGACCTGAATCCAGGATATGGTTGTGTCCCAAATCCATGACATCATAACCAGCATCCTTGATGGCTGGTACGACTTCGCTCGGCGCATTAAAGAGAGGATAACCTGACAAATAGTAATTGGGGTTAATGGTTCCCTCAAAATCGCCCAAGGCCAGATCCGCCTTTTGTAGCCAGGGTTTGACATACTCATAATTTTCATGAAAATCATAAGTCCCATCTTCTTTTTGCGCACTCATATAGACCAGATCGTGATAGAGCTGATCTCCATTGGCCATGATCCGCGCTGTATGAGGAATCTGGTCAGCCGGTGTTTTTGCCTTGTACACAACCTCTGGTCGTTCGGTTGCGGTGATCGGAAAGCCTTGGAACTTTTGCACCCACAAGATGGCATTAGCCACGATAAAAACGACGGACAAGAGTACATAGACAAACTGTTCATTGGTCAGCTGAATCTTTGAAAAGAGACGATCAAAAGCCCAATCAAAGGCCGCCGATAGCTCTTTCCCCATCGTTTTGATGGTCCCTTTCACACTCTCCCACTTCTCTAACATTCCTACCTCTTCTTCCTACCTAGTTTCTCCAATGCTCTGCCAACAGATTGAGCTGTCATTGAAATACTTTCTCTTCATTGTATCACAATTTTCTGGAGGAGAAAAAAAGTTCTGTAAAACAGAACTTTTAAATGATTGGATAGTAAAAGAATGGTTTCTTCAAAGCAGAAAACATCATCACGATTTTCAACTGATGCAAGCATCTACTGAAACTTTCCGCTGTGAGAAAAGTGAGAGTGGGACAGAAATCGGTCATTCGTTAGAATTCGATTTCGTCGTCTCACCTCCGCACAGTTGAGTAGGGCTGTAAAAGCTGATGAAATCAGCGTAGTAGAGCCCACTCAACCACTGCGTCTTGCTCGATAATCCAAAGACAATTGAGAGGCTAGGACTTTTGTCCCAGGCACTCGGGAGTTTTGAAAGTAAAACAGTTCGGGGAACTGTTTTAGCCTGAGCCTAAAAATTGAAAAGCGAAGGGGTTCAAAACGAATTGAACACAGGCTGCGGATTGTGTCAAAAAGATAAGTTTTCCTAGAATCAAAAGATTCTGCGTCAAACTTCCTATTTTGACTGTATCCGCGGACGCCCTTTGTATCTTAATTTAGTCATGGAACTTTTATGAAGTTCGCTGACGTCCGTACTCACCTAAGGAAAGTTTCTAAGATGCTTTTTCTATTATTTCAATGTCTTTAACAAATAACCATATCCTTCTCGCTCCATTTCCTCTTTAGGAACAAAGCGTAGAGAGGCCGAATTGATACAGTAACGAAGGCCACCTTGCTCTCTCGGTCCATCGGTGAAGACATGGCCGAGATGGGCATTGCCGGAGCGGGACCGAACTTCGATCCGCTCCATCCCGTGGCTATGGTCCTGGTAATAGTGGACGACATCTTTGGCAATGGGACGAGAGAAACTTGGCCAGCCACAGCCAGACGCAAACTTATCCTTGGCAAAAAAGAGAGGTTCCCCAGTCGTAATATCCACATAGATGCCCTCTTCAAAGGTCTGGTCATAGGCATTGTGGAACGGGCGCTCCGTCGCGCTTTCTTGGGTAACTTGGTACTGCTCTACTGTCAGTTTCGCCTTTAGGATTTCTTGGTCTGGCTTCTGATAAGCTGCTGGATCAATCAAGGGCTGCTCAGCATCTGTCACATCGATATGGCAATAGCCCCCAGGATTCTTCTTAAGGTAGTCTTGGTGGTAGTCCTCAGCTAGGATATAGTGGCGCAAGGGTTCCAACTCAACCGCGATTTTGCGTCCCAGTTGCTTCTCTTCTTCCGCAAACACTTGGGCGATCACCTCACGATCTCCTTCATCTGTATAATAGACACCCGTCCGATATTGGCGGCCTCGATCATTTCCCTGTTTGTTAACGGACAAGGGATCGATTACACGGAAATAGTAGAGCAGAATCGCTCGTAGAGTGATCTTGTCTGGATCGTAGATAACTTGTACAGTCTCTGCATGATCCGTTTCCTTGATCAGTTGGTAATTGGTCGTCTCTACCTGACCATTGGCATAGCCCACCGTCGTCTGTTCTACACCGGGGATCTGTGAAAAATACTCCTCTAAGCCCCAAAAACAGCCCCCTGCTAGATAAATCTCTGCCATCTTTTTTCCTCGCTTCCTGCATTCTCTATGTGGAACGCTTGACATCTATTAGCTCCATCATAA
>CABSQC010000011.1 GCA_902479835.1 uncultured Streptococcus sp.
AACAGAATATGAGAATATGAACTAGTAAAAGATCGGAGTCATCCGATCTTTTTGTGTTGCATGAAAGCGATAGTTACCTTAGAATAGGTTCGGTTTTTCCTAGGATCTTGTAAGACTTTTGGGTTAGAGAGGGGTATAATAGAACTATCCAATCAAGTGAGGTAGAGAGATGACCGACAAACTTCAATTTCCAGATGGTTTCCTTTGGGGTGGAGCGACAGCTGCTAACCAGTGTGAGGGAGCTTATAATGAAGATGGCCGTGGCTTGGCCAATGTGGATGTGGTACCGATTGGGCCTGATCGTCATGCGATTATTACGGGTCAGAAAAAGATGTTCGACTTTGAAGAGGGCTATTTTTACCCGGCTAAAGATGGCATTGATATGTACCATCGCTACAAGGAAGACATTGCCCTCTTTGGGGAAATGGGCTTTAAAACTTATCGCTTGTCCATTGCCTGGTCTCGGATCTTCCCGAAAGGGGATGAACTGGAGCCGAATGAAGCGGGTCTACAGTTCTATGAAGACCTCTTTAAGGAGTGCCACAAGTATGGTATTGAACCCTTGGTGACCATTACCCACTTTGACTGTCCCATGCATTTGATTACAGAGTATGGAGGGTGGCGTAGTCGCAAGATGTTGGAATACTACGAGCGCCTCTGCCGAACGCTCTTCACTCGTTACAAAGGCTTGGTCAACTACTGGCTGACCTTTAATGAGATCAATATGATCCTTCATGCGCCTTTTATGGGAGCGGGCCTTTGCTTTGAAGAAGGGGAGAATGAGGAGCAAGTCAAATACCAGGCTGCTCACCATGAATTGGTTGCTTCAGCCATTGCCACCAAGCTTGCCCATGAGATTGATCCGAACAACAAGGTGGGCTGTATGTTGGCAGCAGGACCAAACTATCCTCATACCTGTGCTCCGCGAGATGTCTGGGCTGGTCTAGAAGAAGACCGCAAGAACTATTTCTTCATCGATGTGCAGGCGCGTGGGGAATACCCTAACTATGCTAAGAAAGAGTGGGAACGTCAGGGAATCACGGTTGAGATGACCGAGCAGGATTTGCAGTTGTTGAAAGAGCATACGGTGGACTTTATTTCCTTCTCCTACTATGCTAGTCGGGTCGCTTCAGGGGATCCAGCTGAAAGGGAGAAAACAGCGGGCAATATCTTTGCCTCTCTGAAGAACCCCTACCTAGAAAGCTCGGAATGGGGTTGGCAGATTGACCCTCTTGGTCTCCGCATTACCCTCAATACTATCTGGGATCGTTATCAAAAGCCCATGTTTATCGTGGAAAATGGATTAGGGGCAGTTGATACACCAAATGAAGCAGGGGAGATTGAGGATGATTACCGGATTGACTACCTGGCTGCCCATGTCAAGGCCATGCGAGATGCCATTAACGAAGATGGTGTTGTCCTCTGGGGCTATACGACTTGGGGCTGTATTGACCTGGTCTCTGCCGGGACTGGAGAAATGAAGAAGCGCTATGGCTTTATCTATGTCGATCGGGACAACGACGGCAAGGGAACCTTAGCCCGCTCACGTAAGAAATCCTTCTATTGGTACAAAGAAGTCATTGAGACCAATGGGGCTTCTGTTAAATAAAAGTCTCCTCTAGAGCTAAACCATCTTCTGGATGACTCTCTGGCAGCAAACTAAAAAGCTTAGAATTCCAACCACAAGTTGGGGTCCTAAGCTTTTTGTATGTAACTAAGCCAATTCCTTACTGATTTACTGGTCGTAGTCTAAGACATTGTTTTCGATGGCAAACTTAGATTCAGCGGAAATGCTGGCTTCTCCTAGTTGCAACTGTGAACTTCCGTCTGGTTTCATGATGTGCCACTGACCGTCCTTGTGGGCAAAGATAGCCTGAAATGTGACGTTATCACTCTTGTGTCGAATAGGTAGAACAAATGCTTGATCAGTATTCTCTAAGAGAATCTCTTCTTTTTTTTCAAAGTTATAGATATAAAATTGCCCAGTTCTTTGTCCCAAACCATGAAGTTCATCGACTTTTTGCCAATTCTCAAACTTATTCCGAACAAGAGATTCATTATAAATCTTTTTGAAGGTTTCGTTGCGTTTCTTCGTTTCTTCCTCGTCTAGTGTTTTCTGAAACTCTGCAACCTTTTTAGTCGTTTGAATGGTTTGTCTGTTTTGCTCCCTGATTTGCTGGCGGTGGATGACTCGCATCATTCTTGCAGCAACGCCCAGGATGACGAGGGTGGATACAAGACTGATTTTAGTTTTAGCATTATTTTTCATAAATTGGTCTTCCTATTGTGTCATTGGTCCTATTATACCCTTTGAAAGAAAGTATAGTCAAGTTCATCTTGTGATGACCTAACATGCAGATTTGCAGGGGTACTATAGGATTTTATCAGATTTTCATTGACGAAGGACCCTTTATTTGATAGGCTAGAGGAATAGAAATGATTTGGAGTTCAAAGGAAAAAGGAGTGAGGCAAGTGGCACGGATTTTATTAATCGAGGATAATAATGATATCCAAGAAATTTTATACAGTCTCTTAAGTGAAGAATATGAGGTCCTTCAGGCTTTTTCAGGTACAGAAGGGCTGCGGCTCTTCCAGCAAGAAGCCATTGATTTGGTACTTCTCGATATCATGCTTCCTGGGAAAAATGGTGATCAGGTCCTGGAGGAGATCCGTTTGCAGGGTCAGGTGCCGGTCATCATGATGACCGCTCTTGGAGACAAACACCTCATTAGCCAGTATCTCCTTGCAGGTGCTAATGATTATATCGTCAAGCCCTTTAATCTGGACGAAGTGGCAGCTCGGGTAACGGTGCAGCTGAGAAATAACAACACTTCGGCACAGGAACCTCCATCATCGAAAAAGCTGACCTTTAAAAATCTGGTCCTGAACCCAGAAACCTTTGAACTGGAGTCTGGCGAACAGACGCTTCGCTTGGGCAAAAAAGAATTTCAAATTTTTGAGACCTTACTGGCGCATCCAAAGAAGATTTTTACCAAAGAAGAGTTGTATGAAGCGGTCTGGGAAGAAGTCTATCTGCCTGGAGACAATACGCTCAATGCCCAGTTGAGCAACCTCCGAAAGAAAATTGCTCAGCTCGATCCTAATGAGGACTATATTGAAACCGTCTGGGGCTTGGGAGTTCGCTTGAAAGGAGACAAGTAATGTGGGGATTGGTTCTAGTTCTAGTCGTCCTTGTCCTTCTCTTTGGACTGGGTTACCTTCGCCTACTCTCTGCTCTCAAAGATTTGCAAGAGCAAATTCAAAAGAAGCTCCAAAATGGGAGTGGGGTACGGTTGACCTCTCAGGTCTCAAAAAAAGAATTGGTCGCCTTGACCAAGCAGGTTAGTGATCTCTTTGATCAGATCGAGCGGACCAATCGGATTGCCTTTCAAGAGAAGAAAACCTTGGATATGGCCATCAGTAATATTGCTCACGATATTCGGACACCTTTGACCATTGCTTCGGGCTATACTCAACAAATCATCAAAGGAGGGACGCAAGAAGAGGAAAAGCTGAAGAAAATTGCTTCCAATCTTCAAGTTGTCTCAAAACGCTTGGAATCTCTCTTGGAGTACAGACGCTTGATGGAGGGAGCCATCCAGCCTCGGATTTCAGACGTTAATCTCAGCCAAGTGCTAACCCAGCAGTTATTCCAGTATTATGATAGCTTGTCTGAGGCGGGGATTGCCTTAGAGGTAGAGTTAGAAGAACATCTCCATTATGCTACCGATCCTGAGCTTTGGGAGCGCCTCTTGCAAAATATGCTCAGCAATGTCCTCAAGCATGGGAAGGAGCAGGCCCGTTTGACCCTGATGTCGGACACGGACACGATTCGGGTCGATCTGCGCAATATTGTGCAACAACCGATTCAACACTTAGACCAACTAGCTAGTCGATTCTATTCCGAAAATCTATCGGATACAGAGGAGTCTTCTGGTTTGGGTCTCTACATCATTCAAAATTTTGTAGAGATCTTAGGGGGAGACTTGCAACTGGCTACTGAGGCAGACTGGTTTATCTTAACCATTACACTAAGAAAAAAGGCTTGAGCAGTGCTCAAGCCTTTTTGTTATAAATCTTTGTGTTTAAACGTAGTTAGTCCTAGGAAGCCGAAAACAAGGATGAAACCAAGGGCGATCGAGAGGGTGTTATTTGTTGCTGTCGTACTTTGGACCATGGAATATTGGAATTCCAAGTTTAGATAGTGGAGAAGATCAATATCTTTAAAGAAGAGCGCAGGAAGGCTTAAGAAGATATTTCCAATGAAGTAGCCAACGAAGGCCAAGGTGATGGATTGGCTGGCATAAAGGAGGAAGGAAATGATGCTGACCCAAGCCAGGGTGGAGAGGAACTGAATCAGCACGGTCAGTCCAAAATGAGCCAAGAAGTGTTCTGGCATGGTGCCAAGTCCATTGTAGAGGGTCGCGATCAAGAAGACGAGACCATAAGAAACGAGAAATTGGAAGAGCGCAATGGTCAGGACAACAGCACTTTTGGCAAAGTAGTAGCTGGTGCGAGAAACACCATAGGCTAGGCTGTTTTTATATAAGTTTTGCGTTAAGTCTGTCCCCAGGACTAATGTGATGACAATAATGGTAAAGAGGATGGTCACACTGATGCTGGAAGAGTAGTTGGTCAAGGCTTTAAAGCCTGTCCAAACTTCGGTCGCTTGGGGTAATTTGGATTCCGTATTGACGCCGACGTGGCCGGTAGCTCCAAAGATGACTCCAGACAGGATGTTGAGAACGAGAATGGCTTCTGTAATCCAAAAACCTTTGGAGCGAAAAAGTCTGTAAAAATCTGCTTGAATGGTATGCAACATGATAAATCTCCTAAATGAAATATGTGGGATAAGTAAAACAAGACGGTGGTTTGACTAGTCTACCAAGTCCGTAAAGAATTTTTCCAGATCTTGGCGGGCATAGTAGATTTCGTCCACGTCAATATCTGCTTGAACGAGGGCTTTGACAATGACTTTAATATCGTGAGTCTGTCCGAAGATATGGATTTCTCCATCCTTATCGATGACCTTGATGCGGTGATGGAGTTGATCCTGAATCAGTTGACTGGCAAGGGCTAGCTGGCTAGTCTTGAGGATGATGTAGTCTTCTCCTTGTTCTTCGAATTCGGCCTTGCTAATTTCTTTGATCAGGCGTCCTTGGTCGACAATGCCAAAGCGGTTGGCAACCAGATAAAGTTCGGAGAGGATGTGACTGGAAATGAGGATGGTCATGCCGAGTTCATCATTGAGGCGCTTGATCATCTGACGGAACTCCTTGATTCCGACCGGATCAAGGCCATTGATGGGTTCGTCTAGAATGAGGAAGTCGGGCTTGGCAATCAGGGCAATGGCAATTCCCAACCGTTGTTTCATCCCCAGTGAAAAATCGCGGAATTTCTTCTTACCCGTATTATTCAGGCCGACATAGTTCAAGGTTTCTTTGATGACCTGGTCGGGATTGGGGATATGGCGAGCCTTGCAATAGTAGACCAGATTTTGATAAGCGGTCATATGCTTATGGGCCACGGGACTCTCAATGACGGAACCAACCCGTTTTAGGGCTTGCGTCCACTGGGAGCGATTTGTAGAAGAGAAGAGTGAGACGCTTCCGTCAGTTTCCTGAATTAGCTGGGTGATGACCTTGATGAGGGTGGTTTTCCCAGCACCGTTCTTACCGATCAGGCCGTAGACGTCGCTTTTACGAATGGTGAGATTCACATCATTTAAGGCGTATTGATGACCGAATTTTTTACTCAAATGGGAAATTTCTAATACTTTTTCCATGGTTTTCTCCTTCGTCCAAATGACTAGTTGTTTTCTTTACACTCTTAGTATACAGCTTGCTTTTCAAATAACTATCAAGCAATTCTCAAATATTTCTAAAAAATCGCGGAATAGAATTCTTAAAAATTAAAAAAATTGAATAGGTAATTCTGCAAAGAAATAAAAAGAATTTCTAATGTTGATATTCAATACAAAATATACTAAAACTTTCCGCTGTGAGAAAAGTGCTAGAAACATGATTGTTTCTAGCACTCGGGAGTTTTGGAACCTTAGGTCCAAAACTAAGTCATGGAACTTCTTTGAAGTTCGCTGACGTCCGTACTCACCTAAGGAAAGTTTTATAAATGACTTTATCTACATTAAGAGGAACTGTTTTTTAAGCTAGCCTCTTCATTTTTAAATTCACCAACAAACTCCTTGATGGCTTGCGCGAGTTCATAGGGTTTCTCTGTATTGAGTAGATGGCCTCCGTCTGCGATTTCTTGATAGCGACCTTTGGGCAGGAGTTTTGCCAACTTCTTAGAAGAAGACTGATTGGCCCAATCTTTGCTGCCACAAATCACCAAGCTAGGGAGAGAGCAAGCTTTAGCAGTATCGGTTAGATTGAGTCCTTTTAATTCGGTCAAGATTTGAAGCATCTGTTGTTTATTGGCATCTTGCTTTTCAAAGACATGCTTGGGAAGCAGACGAAAGAGGAGGATCTGGAGCCTGTAGAGGGGATTGGTGGTGAGTTTATATTGTGTTCCTGCAAGGACCAAGCCCTTGAGTTGTGGAAAGTCTTGGTTGGAGAGATCAAGAGCGAGAACACCTCCCAGTGAGAGGCCTACCAGAATAAAGGGTTCGCTCTCTTGCTGGAGGCGTTCCATCAGCCTTGCTTTGACCTCCTGATAGCTTTCGCTTGGATGAGAGAAAATATCAAAAGTTTTGGAGTGCAAGGGAGAAAGGGCATATTGGACTCCTTGCCAAGAGAGGACATCCTGCCCTAGTCCATGTAAAAAAATCAGTTTCATTAGGAATCCTTTCTTTGAAAATCGAGTTCGTAGAGACCACGAAGAGCATTGCAGGCATAAATACGATCGGCGGTTTTTAAATCCTTCAGCGTCAAGAGTTTTTCTTCCACCTGCTGGGTCTCAAGAAGATGGCGCCGGTAGATGCCATCTAATAATGGGAGATGAGCTGGTGGGGTATAGAGCTTGCCTTTGATCTCTAGGATGAGATTGCCAATGGTCGTTTCTAACAAACTGCCATCAGGCAGATAGAAGATCTGCTCGTGATGTTTAGCTGCTAGATGATTTCTCAGGCTAGTCTTGAAATAGGTAAACGGAGTTGCTAGATCAAGCTTTTGTTCGGTCAATTGGGCCTGCAGATAGCTAGCTGGCAAGTCTGTTAGCTCGGTGATCGTCAGTTGGAAGCTTCCGTTTTTCTGCAAGGCAATGCGACAACGGTAGTCAAGGCTAGGATCTACATGAGCGAGCTCTTCTTGAAGGTCGTTCAGGAGTTTTGGTTCGTCAAAAGGGTAGGCAAAGTAGCGACTAGCCTCTCTCAAACGGGTCAGGTGTTGCTCCAGGAAAGACAGCTCTCCTTGATGGATGAGACCGGTCGTCAAAAGCTCAAATCGAGGCTCTTGCCGGTAGAGGACAGCTGATTTTTGTTTGGTTTCCTGGTATTCGCCTTCCCATTTACTATCCCAAGTGATGCCACCACCAACGCCATAGATAGCTTTGGTGCCTTGCTTTTGAAGGGTCCGGATGGCCACATTAAAAATCCGTTTCCCTCTTGGAAGAAGGATCCCAATCGTTCCACAGTAGACGCCACGAGGAGCAATCTCTGTCTTTTGGATGATTTCCATAGTAGAAATCTTTGGTGCGCCTGTGATCGATCCACAAGGGAAGAGGGCTTGGAAGGATTGGACTAGATCGACTTCGGGGCGCAAGTGGCTTTTAATGGTCGACGTCATCTGCCAAACGGTGGAGTATTGCTCGACTTGGCAGAGGCGGGTCACTTGCTCACTTCCAATTTCCGAAATCCGATTCATGTCATTGCGCAGGAGATCCACAATCATCATGTTTTCCGCCCGATTTTTGGGATCTGCTTCTAGCCAGGCTGCCTCTTGAAGATCCGTTTGGTTGGTGAGACCACGACGAGTCGTTCCCTTCATAGGGCGCGTGGTCAGTAGTCGGTCGTCTTGCTCAAAAAAGAGCTCAGGACTAATGGAGAGGATGGCGACATCATCGTGCTGGATGAAGGCATTGTAATGGGCCTTCTGCTCGACCACTAGTCGGTTGTAGATGGCCAAAGGATCAGCCTCTAGCTCTTGAGAAAGCTGGACGGTGTAGTTGACTTGGTAGGTGTCTCCCTGGCGGATGTGGTGATGGATGGTCTTGATCGCTTCTTGGTAGGCAGGAGCCTCGACCTCTTCCTTCCAATTGGCTGGAAGGTCCACAGCCTCGTAGTCCTCTGGGAAAGGAAGGGTTTCGACCTCTTGGTGGATGGTGAAGTAGAGGAGATACTCTCCCATGAGAGGTGCTGGGTGGACGGCTAATTTTTTTTCAAAAGCAGGAGCGGCTTCATAGCTGATATAGCCAACGGCATAAAAACCAGCCTTCTGGTAAGTTTCCACTTCTTTAAGAAGTGCCTCTACTTGGTCGATGTCTCTGGTTTTTAATTCCTTTATGGGCTTGGTGAAAAGGTGTCTCAATCCAAGTTCTTTAAAATCAATAATGGTTTGTTTATGCATGCTTTGAGTATATCAAAAATAGAGGGAAAAAGGTAGATCAGGTTCGAAAGATTCCTTGCCTAGGCCTCTCTTTCATGCTAAAATAACCATAGAATCTGCATTTTGCAAGGAGCAGGAACATGCAAAAGAACTCCCTCTACAATACTTCTAGTATTAGTCTCTTTCAATATCTCTTTGCGATTGCAGTGATTTTGGTGCATAGTGGTCGCTTAACATCCTATGAACCACTGCATTTTGGACTCAAGAGCATCCTTGGACGGCTAGCGGTGCCATTTTTTATCATCTGTGCCAGTTTTTTCCTCAAGCAATCCCTAGGGAATTCTAAGAAAATGAAAGCCTATCTGGTCAAAATCGTTAAAACCTATGTATTTTGGAGTTGTATCTATCTTCCCTACGCTTGGATCTTTTTTTCTAGTCTCCAACTCCCTGTCTATCTCTTTCCTGCAGGAGTCTTGATTGCTCTGGTCTATCTGGGGATGTGTTACCAACTCTGGTATATCCCAGCTTTTCTACTGGGCTTGTTTTTGGTCAATCAATTAGTCAAACGCTTGGGCATGGTTTGGGCAGGGGTGATCACCTTTCTTCTTTATTGCTGGGGCTTGATCGAGACCTATTCGGCTTATCTGGACACCACAAGTCTTCTCAAAGGTTACCAGCTCTACAGCAATTTATTTTTTACAGCGCGAAATGGTCTCTTTTACACGCCCATTTTTATCTATATGGGTTACTATTTGTATGATCATTTTCATGCACAAGTTTTTAGCATTCACCGTTGGCAAAAGCTAGCTCTTGCCTTTGGTTTGCTCTGCCTCGAAGGCCTCATCATTTTTCAACATGAAGGAATCGATAAGAACTTTTTCTTTCTCCTTCCCTTTGTGACCGTTTATTTTGTCAATGCCTGCCTGCGATCGTCCTTTTTGAAAAGCTATGATTTGCAGTATTTAAAACAGATGAGTATGGCCCTTTACTTTTCCCATCCGATCTTTATCGAGTTGGCACGCTATGGCTTTAGGACTCTCCCTCTTTCTTATCCCGATAGGGGCAAGCTGATTTTTGTGGTGGCCTTGTTTGGAAGCCATCTCTTTGGAGTGGCCATGCTGTGGGTACGAGAGAGAAGGGAAAAACAAAAGATTCCTTCAAATGGTGAAGAGTTAGATGAAATAACCAACCAATAGCAGGGTGTACAAACCTCAAACAGTTGTGTTTGAGGTTTTTTGTATGGATAAATTAAGGGGGATAAGGATTGTTAGGCCTGCCCCACTTCATTTATAGATGTTTCATTTGATTGCCCTTGGATAGAAGGACGGGGAAATCATTACCAGATAGTGACTTATAATATAGACATTAGTGCAAACAATGTCTATATTATTAAATATTTATTATTTAATTTGAAAAGCAATAGATATTCTAAAAAATAATTGATAAAATTAAAGGGAGGGCCTTTTTGGAAGGTTAACAAAAGTAAGGAGATAAAACATGAAAAAGCTTAGTTTATTATGGAAAAACTTTTTGAACAAAGGTTTTGCCATTTTAACGATTCTCATGATGCTAGGCCAGATTGGTCAAGGGGCTGTAACTGCCTATGCCAACCAGCTAGCAGTTGGAGATAACGGGGCCTTGGATGTTACCCTCTTGTATGGGGATAAACAAGACCATCCAGGTGGCATGTCCTATTTTACAGGGGATACCATGTCTGGCTATATCCAGATTACCCCTAAAAATTTGACAACCGACATTAACGATGTCGCGATTACTTTGAAAGTACCAGGCAAGTACCTCAGAGAAGTCAGCATTCCAGACTTTAATAGTGCCTCAGAGCATGATAAACCAACGGTAACAAAGGTTGGTGATGATTATCAAGTCACCCTTCACTTTAGCAATTACCAAAAATCAGAAGTGTTGACCTTGCCTTTTATCGGGAGGTTTACAATCGGGTATCCACCGACGAATTACTCGCTAGATATCACAGGAACATTGAACATCAATGGGCAAGAAACAGCGCTCAATGATATCATTTGGAAGCCTAAGTACAACGATTATCGTTTCACCAAATACATCAATCAAAACTTGAACGAAGCCATGTCTAAGGACTATGCGGAAGCTATGCCAGGTGTTGTCAAAGGTGCAGATGGAAAGAACTATATTGAAACACCATCTTCTGTCCCATTTGCCTTCCAATTGGACGGAATGCGTGGTCAATACGGTGGTCAATACCGTCAGTTAGAATCAGCAACGATCACTGATAAGTTACCAACCTATACAGATAAGAGTGGGAAGACTCGTACAGCTGTTCTCGATACAGCCAAGTCTGAAGGCTGGGTAGACAATGGAGATGGTACCGTTACGAAGACTTTCAAGGCGGATGCAAACGACAATCCAGCAGCTTATCACCAAGAATTTATGACCAAAATCAAGGATACAAGTTACCTCTACTTGAAATTCCCTGATTTGGTCTTAGAAAAAGACCAAAGTCTCAAGGACGTTCTTAGTAAGGATTTGACCAATACTGGTAGCATCGTAGGAATTCCTGCCAACCGTGGAGAGGGCGAACCAGATATTACAGCGGAAGATTCCCTTATTTTCCGTTTGACTTCACGTGACCTTGAAGGAGCCGGAAGCTTTGCCAAACGGGCTGATGGGGATGTTTATGATTCAACAGATTACAAGGCTGCTAATTACAAGTGGATTCTAAAATTTCATAATAACACCCCTTCACCTCAGAAGAATTTTGTTTTTTACGATGAGACTGTGGACCCTCGCTTGAAGTTTACCAGGATCGATTATAGTCGCCTGATGGAAGGGAACTATGGGATTGGGAAACAAATCCATACCATTGTCAAACGAATCATCCTGACTATGGAAGATGGTAGTACGAAAGAAATTCAGTCAGAAGCAGATAAAGACGGGAACGGTCTAATTGATTTGACCAAGTATGGAACCGTTGTGGGCTGGCGGATGGAAATGAAGGATGATTTTGTCCTTCAATCTGGTCAGGGAATTACCCTCAATAGCTATACAAGCTTCAAGGATCCTGAAAAGACGCGTTACGATGAAACGGATGCGACCAAAAATGTCTACAAGAATACAGGCCGTGTGACTTATAAAACACAGTCAAACGTTGCCAAAGATCAGTCAGCAGATTGGAGCTTTAAGCTGATTCCTATGAAGGAAAGCTTTGAAATTGCAAAAACGACTGATTACAATGATGTTCGCTATACTGATGGACAAAATATTCGTTTTGGTTTGATGGCAACCAAAGTAGTTTTAGATCCTGATAAGAATTATGGAGACCTACGGATTATTGATCTTTATGATCCGAATACCCTTAAAGTCGATTTTAAAGATTTTGAGAGAAACCTTGCCTCTAGTGAAAAAGGTATGAAATTCCTTAAGAGCTACGAGGTTATTGAAAATTACCACAATTCAGGTCGAACCGCTATTGTGATGCATTTGGACCAAAAAGAGTTTATTAAAGCTTCTCTTATGGATCTTAATCGTGTGCGTTTACCGTTTATCGTGGCCGATTTAAAAGGAAAAGATGACGGTGGAACCTTCACCAATAAAGTATATGTGGCAGGAGACGGAATCCACGATCTTGAAAATGCCAACCCTGATCGGGTCACGGAAGATGTGTATGATCTGAACGGAAATGGTTCAACAACGGATAAAATCCCATATGCTCAATCAAACTATACGATTGTTGCTGCTGAAGGAATCTATGCACGCAAATATATCGCTAAAAATGATGACCTTTCAGATGCTTCTACGGTTACACGTACTTTCAAACCAGGTGAAACCTTTAACTACAAACTCACCATTAAAAATAATACGGATAAGGCAGTAGAAGATGGAGTCGTCTATGATGTCCTACCAAAAGTAAAAGACGTTAACACACTAGACGGATCTGGTCGGATGACAGAATACACGGTCAGTCTTCGTGGACCAGTGACAGCTCCAGAAGGATGGACGGTCTACTATACAACTGATACAAGCGTTACGACAGATACTATGGCGCAAGCCGCAGACAAGGATATCTGGACGACAACTGTGGCTGATTACAGTCAAGTGACAGGTATTAAATTAGTCGCAAATCAGGGTGTTTCTATCTCTGCGCGTGGCGAAGCCAGCTTTGGTGTCCCAGTTGTAAATCCAAGTGAATTGACTGATGAAGTCAAGGCTTTGATGCAAAAACGCACCAAAGATAATGAAGACAACGGTGGTCGTTCCGGTCTTGTTCAAGCTCATAACCAGTTTGGTTACAAGGCGAAAGGTCATGAAGGAAATCGTGAGTCTAATACCGTCACTGCACAAATCTTCTCGGCTG
>CABSQC010000012.1 GCA_902479835.1 uncultured Streptococcus sp.
GCGACTGCATGAGATGGTTGTCTATACTGGCGCGGATCTTTTAGCCATCCCGGAGATGACCTTGATCGATCAGTTTGGACGCTTTGGCTATGATCTCTTCCGCAAGGCGCGAGGAATTCACAATAACCCTGTCAAGAGCCATCGTATCCGCAAGTCGATCGGAAAAGAGCGGACCTACCGCAAGCTCCTTTATGCTGAAGATGATATTTTAGAAGAAATTGCCAATCTGTCCAGTAAGGTAGCCCAATCGCTGGAAAAAAACGGCAAGCAAGGCAAGACCTTGGTCTTAAAAGTGCGCTATGGAGACTTCACCACCCTGACCAAGCGAATGACATTGACGGAGCCAACACGAGATGCTGAGCGGATCAATCGTTCCGCTCGCCAAATTTTTCAAGAAATCGAATCGACAAATACTGGAATCCGCCTCTTGGGTGTCACCATGACCAATTTCGTCGATCATACTGAGCTGCCTTTGGTGGAAGAAAAAGAAAACGACTAGTTTGTTCACTAGTCGTTTTTTTTGATGTCAAAAAAGGCTGCAATTTCTTCTTCAGTCAGTCCGATCATAGGAGAGATGGTGTGGAGATTGTCTTCTGTCAGTCGATAGACAGTCGGTTCATCAGGCTCAGTCTTCCTTTCAACAGTTTCTTCCTTGCTTCGCGCAGATTCGACTGTAGCAGAAGCAGTGGCAACGGATGAAGAAGAGTCTTTGGTTGCCTCGCCTCCGTCCAGGTCCTTGAAGCGTTCCACCAAGTAGGTCTTGCGGGCAGTACCGGTATTTTTAGTGGCGTAATCAAAGGCGCTGTATTCTCCTAAGAGAATCAGCTTGCTCTTAGAGCGCGTGATGGCGGTATAGATCAAATTGCGCTGCAACATCCGGTGACTTTGATTGGTAATGGGTAAAATCACCACCGGGAACTCACTTCCTTGCGATTTGTGAATACTCATTGCATAGGCTAAGCGAATCTTGTACCATTCATTGCGCGGGTAGACGATTTCATTGCCATCAAATTGGATGGTTAATTCATCTTGCTTGGATTCTGTATATTTTCCTGGGAGAAGATCGGTGATGTAGCCAATATCTCCGTTAAAGACATTGCTTTCTGCATCATTGACCAGATGGATGACCTTGTCTCCATCGCGGTATTGGCAGTCTGGCGAGTCAAAGACGACCTGGTCTTTGACAGCTGGATTGAGAAGGTCTTGCATGAGCGTATTGATATTGTCAATGCCGGCCTGGCCCTTGTACATAGGTGCCAAGACTTGGATGTCTCGTGCAGGGATTTGACTGCGAAGGGCAGCAGAAGTGATTTGTTCGATCATCTTAGGGATGTGTTCGCTTCCGGCTTCGAAATAAGAGCGGTCGGCTTTTCGTTCTGTGAAATCTTGAGGAAGCTTGCCCTGGCGAATGTCTCCTGCAAGTGAGACAATGGTCGAGTCCTCACTCTGTCGGAAAATATGTTCGAGTTTGGTCTGAGGGATGCTTGGGATCTGCAAGAGATCAGCCAAGACCTGACCAGGGCTGACGGAAGGTAATTGGTCGGCATCTCCCACAATCAAGAGTTTGGTATCTGTTGCGATGTTGCTGAGTAATTGATTAGCCAGCCAGGTATCAACCATGGAAAATTCGTCCACAATGATGAAGTCTGCATCCAGATAGTCCTCTAAGTGGCTGGTGTCATCATCTCCTGTCATCCCCAAATGGCGGTGGATGGTGGCGCTCGGAAGTCCTGTCAGCTCATTCATGCGTCTAGCTGCCCGTCCTGTTGGGGCAGCCAAGAGGATCGGCAGGTCTTGTTTCTTCCGAAGATCCAGCTGGTGGAGTTGGGCATAGACACTGATCATCCCATTGATAACGGTAGTCTTTCCTGTCCCCGGTCCCCCGGTGAGGATAAAGACCTTATTTTGGATAGCTTGGTGAATCGCCTCTTTTTGAATCGCATCGTAGCGAATCCCTAAATCTTTTTCAACCTCCTCAATCGCCTGGTTGATTTTCTCAGGGTCAAATGAAGTCGACTTTCCTTTTTCCAATAATCGACCGATATGACTACGAATCCCTTCCTCCGCAAAGAAAAGACTGTTGTCAAAGATCTTGGTGTCCACGTTTTGGACCTTGTCTTCCTCGATGAGGCGTCCTAATTCTTGGGCAACAGTGGAAGGATCCAATTCTACTGGACGAGCGGATTCTAGAAGGTCAATGGTATAGCGCAGGAGGTCCTTGGCTTCGATAAAGGTATTTCCAGTCTCGATAGAGTAGCTAAAAAGGCTGTGGATCAGGCCCGCGCGGAAACGCTCAGGGGCGTCACTTGCAATCCCCAATTCTTCGGCTAGTTGGTCCGCGATTTTAAAGCCCATGCCTTGGATATCTTCCACCAATCGGTAGGGCTGTTGCTCCACGATCTGGAGGGTTTCTTCCTTGTAGAAATCCTGGATCTGAAAGGCCAATTTATTGGGAATGCCATAGTTGGCTAGTTGGGCGAGAATGCGCTCCGTTCCGTAATTCTGACGGAGTTTTTCTACAAAAGCCAGGCGGTTTTTCTTGGAGAGACCTGTGATTTCTTCTAATTTTTCAGGAGCCTCTAAGATTTTATCAATGGTGTCTTCTCCATAGAGATCGACGATTTTTTGAGCCGTTTTGAGACCAATTCCCTTGAAGTGATCGCTAGAAAAATACTTCACTAAGCCCTTGCTAGAGGGTTTAGCCCGTTCATAGCGACTGATTTTGAGCTGTTCTCCGTATTTAGGATGATGGACCAGCTCCCCCCAGAAGGCGTAGTCTTCGCCTTCCATGATATCTGCCATGGTGCCCGTCACAATAATCTCAAAATCATCAAAGTCTTCGGCATCGGTATCGCTAATGTCGAGCAGGAGGATTCGAAAAAAACTACTGGGATTTTCAAAAATAATGCGCTCAATAGTACCAGAAAAATAATATTCCATCATTTCTTTCCTTTTTATAAAGCAAGGCTGGGACATACTTGTCTCAGCCTCAGTCTGTTGATCTATACTAATAAGTTTTGAAAGGGTAGATAGGCCATAGTCTAAAGACGGCTTGCCCTTTGATTTGTTCTTTCTTGAAAGCTCCGACCTGACGGCTATCTTTTGAAACGATCCGGTCATCTCCAAGTAAGAGATATTCATCGTCAAGCAACTTCAAAGTAAATTTAGGATTGCCATCCTTGTCCACTGTAAAGGCTTGAGCTGTATTGGCCAATTGGCGGAAGAGTTCTCCGTTTTCTTCAAAGCCTTTTCCAGTGTAGGTCGATTGCAATTTATCTTTTTTGAAACGAGCGATATAGTTTTTCAAATAAGGCTCATTGGTCTTTTTCCCATTGATGTAGAGGGTATCGTTATCATATTGGATGGTATCTCCAGGAAGACCGATGACCCGCTTGACGATGTCCTTGGTTTTGCCGTCGTCGTCTTTTTCACTGGCAACGACAATGTCGAAACGATCGATTGAGAGGTGGTTGACCACAAGGAGGTACTCGCTATCGGCCAGGGTCGGATCCATCGAATGGCCATCTACCTTGACCGGAGCCCAGAGGTAAATGCGAGAGGCGATGATGAGACCAACAATGATACTGAAGAGGCCCCATTCTTTAAGGAATCTCACCACAGGTGAGCTCGATGTATGTTTTGAACTTCTTTTTGACATGACTTATCTTTCTAGTAATTTCTTTGCTTTTTCTGTGTTTTTAAAATGGAGTTTGGCACAATAATCCAGAGCTTTCATCCCGTAAGTCTGAAGCAATTTAGCGGCCACTTGGTCTGATTTAGATCCTGCTCCACTAGGGAGATTAAAACCCAGTTCCTTGCCCAGATCTTCCAGATTTTGAAGGAAGAGATTGCGGGCAATGATGGAACTAACTGCAACCGCTAAATATTTGCTTTCTGCTTTTTCTTCCAACTCAATGGCTTGCGTGACCTGATTTTTTTCAGCTTTTACGTATTTTTGGTAGTTTTTAGCAGTTGTAAAGGCATCAATCACAATTCGCTCTGCTTGGACTCCTTTATTTAACAGAAGGTAGATGGCCTGATTGTGCAGGGCTACTTTGACCGAAACAGCATTGTAACCAGAAGCGATCACTTCATTGTACTTCTTTGGAGACAATAAGAGTGCTTGGTGCTGGATATTTTCCTCAAGGAGAGGAGCCAATTGCTGAATTTTTCGATCATCCAAGGTCTTCGAATCCCCAACACCAAGCTTTTTGAGCCAGTCGTGCTGGTCCGGTGTGACAAAGGATGCGACGACGGTGAGTCCACCAAAATAAGAGCCGTTTCCGACCTCATCGGTTCCGATCATGGCTAGATCTTGTCGTGCGGATGAAGTAGAACGCTTAGGGTTCCCATTATCTTGCCCGAAAAAGGCCAGGTAAGGAGTGAGGTCATTGCCCTGGAGCAGGACCTTTCCAGACTTGTAGATCGAAACGGTCGCTCCCTCTAGTCGAAAGAAATAATCCATATGAGGGTTCTTGCTTTGAGAGAGAGAACGGCGATAGGTATGGACAAAATCAAGGATTTGCTCCTGTGTTGGAGTGAGTGTCATACTTTCCATAACCACTATTGTACCACAAATTCAGGGAGAGAGGGAGCAAAAAGAAAGAAAGAATCCACTGGAAAATCCCTGTGAAGAGGGGCTTTGCTACTGACAAAGCTAGCCTTTTTTGGTATAATACCGTGAGGTGATTTTTATGGCGAGCTTAAATAGATATAAATTTACATTTGGAAACAAAGCGCTCACTTTAACAACCAACCATGATAATTTGTTTATGGAAGAAGTCGAACGTGTTGCGAAAGAAAAATACCAAGCAATTAAGGAACAAATGCCAGAGGCCGATGATGAAACCATCGCCATCTTATTGGCAGTAAATAGTTTGTCCATGCAGCTGAATCGCGAGATTGAGTTTGACGACAAAGAAACAGAATTAGATGATTTTCGTCGCAAAGCTTTAGACGACTTAAAGGATAAATCATCTAAATAAGAGGAGATACATGTTAACTTTCTTAATCTTATTGATTTTGGCATGGAGCTTTTATATTGGCTATGCAAGAGGCATCATCCTCCAGTCCTATTACTTTCTAGTGACCTTAGTGGCCCTCTTGATTGCAGGTGGCAGCTACAAGGGACTGGCCAAGGTGTTGTCTCTATGGGTTCCTTTTTCGAGTCCCACCCAGCAATCGGTGAATTATTTTTATGCCAACCGCTACCTGTTTCAATTAGATGACATCTTTTATGCAGGGTTAGCTTATGTGTTGATTTTTGTGCTGGTTTATTTGATCGGCCGCGTGATTGGAATCTTTATGCACTTGGTACCTCAGCCAGAAAAACTGGAGGATCGCAAGTATCAAATTGGAGCGGGTGTGATCGCCGTCGTGATAACTCTCTTGGTCATCCAGATGGGCTTGACTGTCCTCTCAACGGTTCCCATGGCTTCCATCCAAAATAGACTAAATGCAAGTGGATTGATCCGCTTTATCATCCTTCATACCCCGATCAGTTCCAGTCTGTTCCACAACTTGTGGGTGACTGCGATTATCGGAGCTTAAGGAGCAAAAATGAAGAAAGGAGTGAGACAAGTCCGATTCAAGGAAGGACGCTCACTTTTTTTGTAGGAGAAATATGAATAAAAAAATCTTAGATATTCTGGAGTTTGACAAGGTCAAGCAACTCTTTGAACCCTATCTACAGACAGAACAAGGGGAGATGGAGCTATCAGCCCTTACTCCAACTGATAAAAAAGAAAGCATCGAAACGGCCTTTATGGAGCTAGAAGATATGGAGCAGATCCTCTTGGAAGAGCCTCGCTTTGCCGTATCGACCATTCAAGATGTCCGTCCAGTGGCCAAGCGTTTGGAGATGGAGGCATCCCTCAATATCGATGAATTACTAGCGCTAAAAGCTGTCCTTCGGGTGACACATGAGCTCAAGGATTTCTACGACAACTTGGAAAATGTCCGTCTGGAAAGGCTCAATCGCCTCTTTGACAACTTGGTGGATTTACCACGCCTACAAGGTGGGCTTCAAGCTATCAACGAAGGAGGCTTTGTCGAGTCTTTTGCCAGCGAAAAATTGGCCAAAATCCGTCGTCGAATCCAGGAAAATGAACACCAGGTCAGAGAGATTCTACAAGACCTGCTGAAAAGCAAGGCCGATATGTTGGCGGATGCTGTGATTGCTAGTCGGAATGGCCGCAATGTTCTACCAGTAAAAAACACCTATCGCAACCGGATTGCAGGGGTGGTCCACGATATCTCAGCCAGTGGGAATACCGTTTATATCGAGCCTCGGGCAGTCGTCAATCTTAATGAAGAAATTGCCAACCATCGAGCCGATGAACGGTATGAAATCATTCAGATTCTGGAGGAATTGTCTGACACCCTGCGCCCTCACGCAGCAGAGATTGCTAACAACGCTTGGATTATCGGTCACTTAGACTTGATCAAGGCCAAGTATCGGTTTATGCGCGATTGTAAGGCAGTGGTACCAGAGGTTAGTAGCAATCGCTCTATTCAGCTCTTGCAACTACGTCATCCCTTGATTGAAAATGCCGTCGCGAATGACCTGCATTTTACCGAAGACTTGACAGAAATCGTGATTACCGGTCCCAATACAGGGGGGAAAACCATCATGCTAAAAACGCTGGGACTAGCGCAAATTATGGCCCAGTCTGGTCTTCCCATCCTAGCGGATCCAGGTAGTCGTGTGGGCATCTTCTCACAGGTCTTTGCAGATATCGGAGATGAACAATCGATCGAGCAGAGCTTGTCGACTTTCTCCAGTCATATGACCAATATCGTATCTATCTTGAATCAAGTGGATACCGCCTCCTTGATCCTTCTGGATGAGTTGGGAGCTGGAACCGATCCTCAAGAGGGGGCTGGCCTTGCTATTGCTATCCTAGAAGACCTGCGTTTACGCGGGATTAAGACCATGGCGACAACCCACTATCCAGAGCTCAAGGCCTACGGAATTGAGACTGCAGGAGTGCAAAATGCCAGTATGGAATTTGACACAGCGAGTCTGCGTCCGACCTATCGCTTCATGCAAGGAGTTCCTGGCCGCTCCAATGCCTTTGAAATTGCCCGCCGTTTGGGCTTGTCTGAGACCATTATCCAGGATGCCATGAAGATGACCAATACGGATAATGATGTCAATCAGATTATTGAAAAATTAGAGGCGCAGACCTTAGAAAGTCGCAAGCGCTTGGATACCATTCAAGAGGTCGAACAAGAAAATCTCAAATTCAACCGTGCTCTTCGAAAACTCTATAACGAATTGACCCGAGAGAGAGAAACAGAGCTCAATAAGGCGAGAGAAGAGGCCAAGGAAATTGTGGACATGGCCCTCTCAGAGAGTGACCGTATCCTTCAAGGCCTTCACGCCAAATCCCAGTTGAAACCACATGAGATCATTGAAGCCAAGGCTCAGTTGAAAAAACTAGCTCCTGAGACCGTCGACCTTTCTAAAAACAAGGTCTTGAAAAAAGCCAAAAAGGCGCGTGCTCCTAAGGTAGGAGATGAAATCTTGGTTATCAGCTATGGTCAACGCGGAACTCTGGTCAAGCAACTCAAAGATGGTCGCTGGGAGGCGCAAGTCGGCTTGATCAAGATGACCTTGGAAGAAAAAGAATTCAACCTCAGCAAGGCTGAAAAAGAAGCGGCTCAACCTAAGAAACGCCAGGTGAATGTCGTCAAACGTTCGAACACGAGTGGGCCAAGAGCGCGTCTGGACCTCCGTGGGAAACGTTATGAAGAGGCCATGCAAGAGCTGGATGGCTTTATCGATCAGGCCCTGCTCAACAACATGGCCCAAGTCGATATCATCCACGGGATTGGAACGGGAGTTATCCGTGAAGGGGTGACCAAGTACCTCCGACGCAACAAACATGTCAAAAGTTTTGAATATGCCCCCCAAAATGCGGGTGGAAGTGGCGCAACCATTGTCACGTTTAAAGGCTAATCGAATCCTAGCTGTTTATCAGCTAGGATTTTTAAAATCTGACATAATGAAAATGATTGAAAGTTGTTGAAAAGGATTCACTTTTAAATCTGATTTTCAGTAGGTCCTCCCTTTTAAAAGTGCTATAATAGAGTCAATGAATGATTTGGGAGGATACGCATGCGTAAACGTGAAAGTGCTGATTCGTGTACAACGATTCTAGTCGGAAAAAATGCTAGCTATGATGGTTCGACCATTGTAGCACGAACAGAGGATTCTCAAAATGGCGTTTTTACGCCCAAGAAATTGATCGTGGTCAAACCAGAAGATCAACCGCGTCATTACAAGTCTGTTTTATCAACTTTTGAAATCGACTTGCCAGATAATCCAGTTCGCTATACAGCGGTTCCAGATGCCATTCCTAAAGACGGGATCTGGGGAGAAGCTGGGATCAATGTCTACAATGTAGCTATGAGTGAGACAGAGACCATTACGACCAATAGCCGTGTGCTAGGGGCAGATCCTCTTGTAGAGAGTGGCATCGGTGAGGAAGATATGCTGACCTTGGTCTTGCCTTATGTCAAGACAGCCCGCGAAGGGGTCTTGCGTCTCGGAAAGATTTTGGAAGAGTACGGAACTTATGAGTCTAACGGGATTGCCATTTCAGATGTCCATGAAATCTGGTGGTTGGAAACCATCGGAGGTCACCACTGGATGGCGCGCCGTGTCCCTGATGATGCCTATGTGACCAACCCCAACCAACTGGGAAGTGATTATTTTGAATTTGGCAATTCAGATGAGTTTCTTTGTGATCCGGATCTTGAACGTTTTGTCACAGAGCACCATTTGGTTCTGGATCAAGAAGGGAAAGGTTTTAATCCACGCTATGCCTTTGGTAGCCAAAAAGACAAGGACCGTCACTACAATACACCGCGAGCTTGGGCCATCCAGCGATTCCTCAATCCTGAAATCGAGCAGGATCCACGGAGTTTTGAGATTCCTTGGTGTCAAAAACCCTATCGCAAGGTGACGATTGAAGATGTCAAATATGTCTTGAGCAACCACTACCAAGACACTATCTACGATCCTTATGGCCCTGAAGGAGATCACGTGAGTCAGCGGACCTTCCGGACGATCGGGATTAACCGGACCAGTCAGACAGCGATTCTGCAATTGCGTCCCAATAAACCACAAGAAACGACAGGCATCCAATGGATTTCTTATGGCTCCATGCCTTACAATACAGCTGTTCCTTTCTTTGCCCAAGTGGATACAACGCCAGACTACTTTGCCAATACGACGGCTAAGGTAACAACGGATTCCTTCTACTGGGCCAACCGGATTATTGCGGGACTGGCAGATCCTCACTATGCTCACCATGTTGGTGATTTGGACGATTACCAAGAAATGACAATGGCCTGGGGACATGCGCGCATCAATAAAGTCGATCGTGCACTTGCAGCAGCTGAAACCGTTGATTTTGAGGCAGAAAACCAAGCTATGAGTGATCAAATCCAGGAAGCGACAGATCAACTCTTGGACAAGATTTTGCTCGATGCTAGCAACCTCATGACCAATCACTTCTCCTTGAGTGATTAAAAAGCGTAAATTTTCAGGTGGTTTGCAAGATATTTTCAGAAACGATTGACAAACTTTTGAAAATCAATTAAAATAGAGAAAATTACATACGACCGAATGAAGTTTGCAGGAGCGCGAGTGACTGTGAATGGACGGAACTCTGGAGAGACCAGAAATGGCACCGAAGGGGCAAGGTAGAGGATATATCTACTCAAACTCTCAGGTAAAAGGACAGAGCGAAAGATAGGGGAAGCCCCTATTTTAAGCAGGACCAGAGTACATGTTTAACATGTGCTCTTTCTTTTTCTCTTTTCTGTCGAGCGGTCGATGAAAAAGGAGACAGAAAATGGATCATGTATTGCAGTTTTTTCAGCAACTCGATAATTTAGTGTGGGGCGCCCCGCTGTTGGTGCTCTTGGTAGGAACAGGGATCTACCTGACCCTTCGCTTGGGTTTGCTTCAGATACGCTACCTTCCAAAAGCTTTTCGCTTGATCTTTACAGAAGATGAGGGACACGGGGATATCTCGAGCTTCGGAGCCCTTGCGACAGCTCTAGCGGCTACTGTAGGGACGGGGAATATTGTAGGGGTGGCTACAGCGATTCAGACAGGTGGCCCAGGTGCCCTCTTTTGGATGTGGATGGCAGCCTTCTTTGGAATGGCGACCAAGTATGCAGAAGGGCTCTTAGCCATTCGTTATCGGACCAAGGATGACAACGGTCATATCTCGGGTGGTCCCATGTACTACATTCTTCACGGGATGGGAGAGAAGTGGCGACCACTGGCTATTTTCTTTGCGGTTGCAGGAGTTTTGGTGGCCCTCTTTGGGATCGGAACCATGACCCAGGTTAATTCCATTACGGGATCCCTTCAAGCAAGTTTTGGGACGGCTCCAGAAGTGGCTAGTGTAGTGATTGCGCTAGTGGTTTCGACTATCATCTTTGGAGGGATTCACTGGATTTCGAAAGTGTCTGAAAAAGTGGTTCCTTTTATGGCTGCTGCCTATATCTTTGCGACTGTCACGATCATTGTCTTGCATCTGGACCAATTGCTTCCAGCCTTAAAAGCAGTCTTTTCGGGTGCTTTTACAGGGACTGCAGCCATGGGAGGTTTTGCAGGAGCAACGGTCAAAATGGCCATCCAAAAAGGGGTGGCGCGTGGGGTTTTCTCCAATGAATCGGGTCTCGGATCGGCCCCCATTGCAGCAGCAGCTGCGAAGACCAATGAACCTGTCGAGCAGGGCTTGATCTCGATGACAGGAACCTTTATTGATACCATTATCATCTGTAGTTTGACAGGACTTTCGCTCCTGGTTTCAGGTGAGTGGATGGCTAAGGGCAGCACTAGTACCTTGACTCAGGATACGTTTACAGGTGTCTTTGGCCCAGTCGGAGGTATCATTCTGACCCTATGTTTAGTGCTCTTTGCGACCACGACCATTCTTGGATGGTCTTATTACGGAGAGCGGTGTTTTGAATTCCTATTTGGTGTTAAACATATCAACTTCTATCGGACCTTCTTTGTCTTTATGGTTGGACTGGGAGGTTTCCTTAAGCTGGATCTGGTCTGGGTGATTGCGGATATTGTGAATGGGCTGATGGCTTTACCCAACTTGATTGCGCTCTTGGCCCTCTCTCCAGTCATTATCAAAGAAAGTAAAGGCTACTTTAAGAAATAATAAAACCCAGATCGCGAGGTCTGGGTTTTATTGTCTATTTGAGATAGGATCTTTTAATAGCGTTTTTCTTTTGGCCAGCTACTCATCTCAGCGACTGCTGTGAAGAGTACATCTGTTGATGAGTTGAGGGCTGTTTCACAAGAGTCTTGAATGACCCCGATGATAAAGCCGACACTGACGACTTGCATGGCCAAGTCATTGCTAATGCCAAAGAGGCTACAAGCAACAGGGATCAGAAGGAGAGATCCTCCCGCAACTCCGGATGCCCCGCAGGCTGAGATAGCTGCCACAACACTGAGGATAAGCGCCGTTCCAAAGTCAACCTGAATCCCTAAAGTATTGGCTGCTGCAAGGGTTAAGGTATTGATGGTTACCGCTGCACCTGCCATGTTAATGGTCGATCCAAGAGGGATAGAAACAGAGTAGGTATCTGGATTGAGACCCAGCTCTTCACAAAGGCGCATATTGACAGGGATGTTGGCTGCAGAACTTCTGGTGAAGAAGGCTGTTACCCCACTGACACGGAGGCATTTAAAAACAAGGGGATAGGGATTTTTGCGGATCATGAAAAAGACGATCAATGGATTGATGACCAGAGCGACAAAAGCCATCGTTCCCACCAATACTACCAAGAGAATCCCGTAGTTACTAAGGGCACTGAGTCCTTGGCCAGCGATGGTCGTGAATACTAAGCCCAAGATCCCAAATGGAGCTAGGTTGATAATCCACTCGACAATTTTTGATGTGATATCTGCTAGGGTTTGCAAGAGGTCTTTACTATGTTCACTGGCTTCTCTCATGGCAATTCCAAAGACAGTTGCCCAAGAAAGGATCCCAATGTAGTTGGCTTGTTGCAAGGCATTGACAGGGTTGTCGACGATCTTGAGCAAGAGATTACTAATGACTTCGCCAATTCCGTTTGGAGAGGATCCTTCAGCGGCCTTTCCAGTCAGGGTAATGGTGATGGGGAAGATGTAATTGATCAAAACAGCGACGAAGGCAGCTGCAAAGGTTCCTAGGAGATAGAGGACGATGACCTTTTTCATATTGGTCTCTGTTCCTTTTTGGTGTTGGGAGAGAGCATTTGCGACGAGTGCAAAGACCAGAAGGGGTGCGATGGCACGGAGCCCTCCAACGAAGAACTCTCCTAGGAGTCCAATCCCAGTTGCTTTCGGAAATACAAGTGCTAGAACGACACCAAGTACAATTCCGATTGCGATTCTTTTCATAAGGTTGGTTTTATTCCAAGTGGTAATCAGTCGATGAATCATGTA
>CABSQC010000013.1 GCA_902479835.1 uncultured Streptococcus sp.
GAAATGAGGAAGGAATGAGTACAGTTCAAAAAGAAGAGATCCAGCGTGTTATTGCAAAGCGAAAGGCGAATTCTTATAAAGGGGATTTTGGTCGCCTGCTCTTGACTGGAGGGACTTACCCTTATGGGGGAGCCATCATTATGGCGGCGCTTGCTGCGGTTCCTAGTGGTGCGGGGCTGGTCACTGTCGCAACAGATCCTGATAATCTGACAGCCCTTCATAGCCATCTTCCTGAAGCCATGGGCTTTGATTTGGCAGATCACGAACTCCTTTGTGAGCAGCTCCAAAAAGCCAGCGTGATTCTTGTCGGTCCAGGCTTTAAGGAAGCAAGAGAAAACCAAGCAATCTTGCACATGATTTTTGAACAAGTCTCTAGCCAGCAGGTCTTGATATTAGATGGAGGAGCTATTAGTCTTTTTGCAGCCTCTCAGTTTGACCTGCCAGAGGCTCAGTTGGTCTTTACCCCCCATCAAAAAGAATGGGAAAAACTGTCAGGGCTTGATCTAGCAAGCCAGACAGAAGGCAAGAGTCGAAGAGCAGTACAGAACTTTCCTCAAGGGACTGTCATTGTAGAAAAAGGGCCACACACCCGCATTTGGACAAGTGGGCAAGATGAGGGCTATCAGCTAGATGTTGGTGGTCCCTATCAAGCAACAGGGGGTATGGGAGATACCTTGGCAGGGATGATCGCAGGATTTGCGGGTCAATTCCCACAGGTCAGTCTCTATGAGCGCGTGGTGGTTGCGACCTATCTCCATTCAGCCATTGCAGAAGACTTGAGCAAGGAGGTTTATGTGGTTCTACCGACGACCATCAGCCAAGAAATCCCAAAATGGATGAAGAAATGGAGTGACCAAGACCAGGTTGCCAGCACTGAAAATAGAAAATAGGTAAAAAAGATGAAGGAAAGCATTCGGAAAGCAAATCAGTATATCGATGAAAACAGGGAAAAGGTTAACCAGCAATATAGAGGAGCATTTCATTTGCTACCTCCAATCGGCTGGATGAACGATCCAAATGGCTTTGTTTATTTCCTTGGGGAATACCATTTGTTTTACCAATTCTATCCCTATGATAGTGTTTGGGGTCCCATGCATTGGGGGCATGCCAAATCAAAAGATCTTCTCCATTGGGAAGAACTGCCAGTAGCTTTAGCGCCAAGTGAAAGCTATGATAAGGATGGCTGCTTCTCGGGTAGTGCTATTGTGAAAGATGACAAGCTCTATTTGCTGTATACGGGTCATGTAGACGATGAGGAAAAGCGAGAAGAGACGCAGTGTCTTGCGGTGTCGACAGATGGCATTACCTTTGAAAAGTTGCCTACTAATCCTGTGATCCATGCTCACCATATTGAGGGGATCGCAGATATTGCAGATTTTCGTGATCCTAAAGTATTTGAATACCAAGGAAGCTATTACGCTGTCGTTGCTTCTAAGACGCCAGATGACAGAGGTCAAATTCTCTTATTTGCATCAAGTAATCTAGTAGATTGGACCTTTATATCAGTTCTTTTAGAAGGTGAAAAAGGGCAAGGGATTATGTGGGAGTGTCCCGATTTCTTCCCTTTAGATGGCAAATGGGTCTTGATCCTGTCTCCCATTGAAATGGAAAGGCAGCAAGAAAAATACTGGAATTTAAATTCGACGGTTGCCTTTATCGGTGACATGAATTGGGAAACGGGGCGCTTTCATGTCGATTCCTATGATGAAATCGATGGTGGTTTGGATTTCTATGCCCCTCAAACTTGTCAAGGACCAAATGGCGAACGATACATGGTTGCCTGGATGCAAATGTGGCACCGGTCTATCCCCAGTCATGATTTAGCTCATGGGTGGGCAGGTAGTATGACTCTTCCAAGAAAATTGTCTCTGAAAAACGGACGATTGGTTCAGGGGTTACCTGAGTCTGTGAAAGATCACTTCCTTGTAGAGAATGCGCCAGAAACCATTGCAAAGGGCAATCAAATCACGATCCCAGCTAGAGGGAAACAAACCTTGTTTGAGATAGGTGCTAAATCAGGTCGCTCCTTTATCCTAAGCTATGGGAATGAATCTGATGCTGATAGTACCTTGCAATTGATTTACGATGCCTCCAATAAACGCTTTAGCTTGAGTCGAGATCAATTTGGACACCTCATTTCTGGAAAAGAAAGCCCAGAAATTCAATCAAGATGGATTCAGTTGGATGGTGAAAAGGATCATCATTTCTCGATTCTTCGAGATACCAACTCAATTGAAGTATTCGTGGATGGTAAAACTCTATCAATGACCTTTTATGAAACGACTGAGAATCCTGTCTATACCTTCAAAGCAGATGAAGGGGTCGGTTTAGTTGTAAAAACATATCAAAAATAGGAAATCAATAGCCTCCTAAAGAATAAAAGACAAGTCCTGTGACTTGTCTTTTTTGTGTATTCCAACTTGGTCTTGAGTTTCATCGAAGAAAATTTGGGAATTGGCCTCATGACCGATCTGACTCTCTTTCCAGAATATCCAAATCTTGTCAAAATTCCGCTGGTTGAAGAGGAAAAAACAGTCTTCTATATTAGTTATGCCTATCCAAATGAAGGCGAACCCCAAGCGCTTCTTAGCTCCTTTATTGAACGGTTAGAGAAGTGTGAAAAATAAGGAAGCTGGTGTCAAACAGACAAGTAGAGGGTAACTTGAATAAAATGAGGTTTGTAGAGAAAGGAAATTCATGATTTCGCTTTGTCTCCCAGCCTTTTTTGGTGTTTTTTGGTATAATTAAACTTGATCATATTCTGCAGAAAGGAGTTCCTATGTCCAACTATTTATCCGTATCAAGTTTGACCAAATATTTGAAATTAAAATTTGATAAGGATCCCTATTTGGAAAGGGTTTATCTGACAGGGCAGGTCTCCAATTTCCGAAAACGTCCCAACCACCAATATTTTTCATTAAAGGATGAAAAAGCGGTTATTCAGGCGACGGTCTGGGCTGGAGTTTATCGAAGCTTTGGTTTTGAGCTAGAAGAAGGCATGAAGATCAACGTCATCGGTCGCATTCAGCTCTATGAGCCAAGTGGGAGTTATTCCATTGTCATTGAAAAGGCTGAGCCAGATGGAGTAGGGGCCTTGGCCATCCAATTTGAGCAACTCAAGAAAAAGTTGACCGAAGAAGGGCTCTTTCAGGATCGGTGGAAGCAAGCTCTGCCACAATTTCCAAGAAAGATCGGGGTCATCACCAGTCAAAGTGGGGCCGTGATTCGCGATATTATCACAACGGTGAGCCGACGCTTCCCTGGTATAGAGATTGTGCTCTACCCGACCAAGGTTCAGGGTGAAGGAGCATCTAGTGAGGTGGTTGCTAATATTCAAAGAGCCAACCAACGGGATGATTTGGATGTCTTGATTATCGGTCGTGGGGGTGGTTCAATTGAAGATCTCTGGGCCTTTAATGAAGAAGCAGTGGTGCGAGCCATTTTTGAATCGCGGATTCCGATTATCTCCAGTGTTGGACATGAGACAGATACGACTCTAGCCGATTTTGTAGCAGACCGACGAGCTGCTACTCCGACAGCCGCTGCTGAATTGGCCACTCCAGTAACGAAGTTGGATCTCTTGTCCCATTTGCAAAAGCAGGAAAATCGCATGGCAACAGCGATGTCCAATCGCTTGGCCTATAATCGTGAACGCTTGGCCAAATTAAGTCAATCGGTTATTTTTAGACAGCCTGAAAGACTCTATGATGGCTACCTGCAAAAGATTGACCAGTTGCAATTGCGCTTGAAACAAGGAATGCGCGATGCTTATGGACAAGGGGCTAATCAGCTGCAAGGTCTGCGTCATCGCTTAGAAGCCATGTCTCCTTTGCATCGCATCGAGCGCTACCAAGACCGCCTGCTCCAAGATAAGAGAATCTTAACCAACCGAATGGAACAAGTCCTAAAAGAGCAAAAGATCAAGGTGCAAGGCTTATCAGAAGCCCTCTTGATGCTCGATACCAGTCGGATTATTGCGCGTGGCTATGCCATGGTCAAGCAAGACGATCAGATCTTGGATTCGGTTGCGAAAGTAAAAGAAGGAGACCCGCTGTCCCTCATCATGAGAGATGGCCAGTTAGAAGTAGAGGTAAAACATGTCGAAAGAAAAGAAATTTGAAGAAAATTTAGCAGATTTGGAAGCCATCGTCCAAAAATTGGAGAGTGGTGATGTGGCTCTTGAAGAAGCCATTACAGAATTCCAAAAAGGAATGAAGTTGTCAAAAGAATTGCAAGATACCTTGGATCAAGCAGAGAAAACCTTGGTCAAGGTCATGCAAGCAGATGGTACTGAAGCGGATCTAGCATGAGACAAGAAGAAAAACGAAATAGAGTAGAGCAAGCGATTCGCTCTTTTTATGAGGAAAAATCTATCGCCCCCCATTTAGTGGACTCTGTCCTTTATTCGATCCAGGCAGGTGGAAAACGCCTGCGCCCAATGCTTCTTCTAGAATTGTTAGAAGCCTTCGGACAGGAGTTGACAGAGGCTCATTTTCAGGTGGCAGGGGCTTTGGAGATGATCCACACAGGGAGCCTTATTCATGATGATCTACCGGCCATGGACAATGACGATTACCGTCGGGGCCAATTGACCAACCACAAGAAATTTGGAGAAGACTTGGCGATTTTAGCAGGAGATGCACTTTTCCTCGATCCCTTTGGAATGATAGCCGCGAGTGACCTTTCAGATGCGGTCAAGGTCTCTTTGATCCTTGAGTTATCAGATGCTTCCGGTAGTCGCGGAATGGTAGCTGGCCAAGTCCTTGATATGGAAGGGGAGCACAAACAGCTCACACTAGCAGAGTTGCAGACCATCCATGCTAATAAGACAGGACGACTCCTTGCCTATCCATTCATCGCAGCAACCTCGATTTTAGAATTGCCAGCAGACATTGGTCAGCTCTTGGAAACAATCGGGAAAACATTAGGGCTGGCTTTTCAAGTACGGGATGATATTTTGGATTTGGTCGCTGATTTTGAAGCTCTAGGTAAGACTCCTCAAAAGGACTTAGTGGCAGAAAAATCGACCTATCCAGCCCTCTTGGGATTGGAAGAATCAAAAGCTTTGCTTACAAGCGAATTAGACGTTTGCGAGGACTTGTTGGATCAGATTACAGCTGCTTGCGACTTTGATCCGCAAGCAATCAAGAAATTAATAGAAGGATTACGAATAGATGGCTAAGGAAAGAGTGGATGTATTAGCCTATAAACAAGGCCTATTTGATACCCGCGAACAAGCCAAAAGAGGGGTGATGGCAGGCCTTGTCGTTGCCGTTATCAATGGTGAGCGCTTTGATAAACCGGGTGAAAAAATTGATGAAGCGACCGAGTTGAAATTAAAGGGTGAAAAGCTCAAGTATGTCAGCCGCGGCGGACTCAAATTAGAAAAAGCCTTGAACCAATTTGGCTTAACTGTAGAGGATAAAATTGCGATTGATATTGGAGCTTCTACAGGTGGCTTTACAGATGTCATGTTGCAAAATGGAGCCAGCCAGGTCTTTTCGGTGGATGTCGGGACCAATCAGTTGGCCTGGAAATTGCGCAATGATCCTCGGGTAGTCTCTATGGAACAGTTCAATTTCCGCTATGCCCAACCAGATGATTTTGAAGCAACACCGAGCTTTGCGAGTATCGATGTCAGCTTTATTTCCTTGGACTTGATTCTGCCAGCTCTTCATCGGATTTTGGCAGAAAATGGACAAGTGGTTGCGCTAGTTAAACCCCAGTTTGAAGCAGGACGCGAGCAGATCGGAAAAAATGGGATCATTAAGGATCCTAAGATTCATTTAGCGGTCCTTGAAAAGGTCGCTACATTTGCAGGAACGCATGGCTTTTCTGTAATGGGAGTGGATTATTCCCCTATCCAAGGAGGCCATGGCAACATCGAATTTTTGATGTATCTAGAAAAAAAAGAAGAGAAAACAAAGCCAACGACAGAGCAGCTGGAGGCTGTTGTGGAGCTTGCACATAAGGAATTTAAACATGAAGAGTAAGAATATCAGATTAGAAAAAATTCGCCGCTTCATTCGCGATCATGAAGTGGGGACCCAAGAAGAGATCGTCGAACATTTGAAAGAAGAAGGCATCTCAGCAACCCAAGCGACGGTATCACGGGATATCAAAGAATTGGGCATCGTAAAACGCCCTCTGAAAGACATGACCTATGTCTATGAATTGCCACGTAAGCATCACCAAGGGATTGGGATGATTGAAAGCAATATCTTGTCTCATCGTCGCATGGGAGAATATGTCAATTTCACCATGGTTCCAGGGACAGCGCCTTTGGTCAAACGTCGTTTGCGGGATATTTATAAAGATCATATCTTTAGTATTGTCGCAGATGATGATACGATTTTACTGATTGCTTATTCCGCACCAGAAGCAGAGAATATCCTCAAATCAATCTTTGGGTGGTAAGAGCCTATGCTATTAGAAATTTCGATTAAGAACTTTGCCATTATCGAAGAGATTTCCTTAAATTTTGAAAAGGGAATGACGGTACTGACAGGGGAAACAGGTGCAGGGAAATCCATCATTATCGATGCTATGAACATGATGCTGGGAAGCCGTGCAACGACGGATGTCATTCGACACGGAGCCCCAAAAGCGGAAATCGAAGGGCTCTTTGCTGTTGAGAGCAATCGCCACTTGACGGCTCTCTTTGAAGAGCAAGGACTAGAGTGGACCGATGAATTGATCATCCGCCGAGAGATCCTGCAAAATGGACGAAGTGTCAGTCGGATCAATGGCCAAATGGTGAATTTATCGGTCTTAAAAGCAGTCGGTCAACATTTGGTGGACATCCATGGCCAGCATGATCAGGAAGAACTCATGCGCCCCCAATTGCATATCACTATGCTAGATGAATTTGGAGACGCAGCCTTTTTCCAAACGAAAGCCGCTTATCGTCAGACCTTTGAAGATTACAAACGACTGCGCAAACAAGTGGTGGAACTCCAGCGTAACCAGCAGGAAAACAAGGCCCGTATTGAGATGTTGGAGTTTCAAATTGCGGAGATTGAGGCAGCTGCCTTGGAAGTGGAGGAGGATGTGCGTCTGGAGCAAGAGCGCCAACGCCTGCTCAATCACAAGATGATCGCAGATACCCTAACCAATGCCTATACCATGCTGGATGCAGAAGAGTTTTCGAGCCTCTCCAATGTTCGATCAGCCATGAATGATTTGGAAAGTATCGAAGAATATGATCCCAGCTACAAAGAGCTCTCAGGCCAGCTGGCGGAAACCTTCTATGCCCTTGAGGACATTACCAAACGCTTAGAAGATGTGGTCGATGGTCTGGAGTTTGATGGCAATCGTCTCATGCAGGTGGAGTCGCGCTTGGATTTGATTCATTCCATCACGCGCAAGTATGGTGGCCAAGTCAAGGACGTCTTAGAATACCTGGCGCAAATCACCAAAGAATATAGCCTCCTCACCGGAAGTGACCTCTCATCTGAGGAATTAGAAAAAGAACTCAAACATTTGGAAAAGAATTTGGTCACCTTGGCTCAAGATTTGAGTGATCAGCGGCATGCCTTGGCCCAAGCTTTAGAAAATGAAATCCAGCAAGAATTAGCGGACCTTTACATGGACAAGGCGCGCTTCCAAGTGCGCTTTAGCAAAGCTAAGTTTAATCGTGAGGGAAATGAAGCTGTTGAATTTTACATTTCGACCAACCCAGGTGAGGACTTTAAACCGCTTGTCAAGGTAGCGTCCGGTGGAGAATTGTCACGCTTGATGTTGGCCATTAAGTCTGCTTTTTCTCGAAAAGAAGGAAAAACCAGTATCGTCTTTGACGAGGTGGATACAGGAGTCTCTGGTCGCGTGGCCCAAGCGATCGCAGCGAAAATTCATAAGATTGGTCAAAATGGCCAAGTGCTTGCTATTTCACACCTACCTCAAGTCATCGCAGCAGCGGATTATCAATTCTATATTGAAAAGATCAGTGATGCACACTCTACCGTATCAACTGTGCGCTTGCTCAATAGAGAAGAACGAATCGAAGAAATTGCCAAGATGCTGGCAGGAGAGGATCTAACGGAAGCTGCCCGTCAACAGGCAGAGCAACTTCTCAAGCGTTAAGAGAAAGAAGGTTTATAACCATGTCAACATACTTTGTAGTCGGAGATATTCACGGGAAAGCACAAATGCTAGAAGAGCTTATGACAGAGTGGGACGGAAAAGCTCAATTGGTCTTTTTAGGGGATTTGATAGATCGAGGTGAAAACAGCAAACGATCGATTGAGATCGTAAAAGACTACGTAGACCATCACGGAGCTGTTTGCCTTTCCGGAAACCACGAGTACATGTTTTTAGCTTGGTTGGACAATCCAGAAGAACGTTATGACCACTACCGAAGAAATGGTGGCGATACGACCATTAATTCTCTATTGGGGCGCCCGCTCGATGCTCCTGTAGATGGGGTTGCAGATGCGCAAGCAGTAGAGAGCACTGTTCCTGAATTGGTGGCCTTCATCCGCAGTTTGCCCTTTGACTATGAGACAGAGAGCTATTATTTTGTCCATGCCGGTGTGGATTTAACCCTTGAAAATTGGCGGGAAACCAGTGACTACCAAAAGGTCTGGATCCGAAAACCATTCCATGAAGCGGAGAATCAGACAGGCAAATGGATCGTCTTTGGTCATACACCGGTCTATGGACTGCTCCATGAGCCAGTCGGTACCGAAAATCTTTGGATTTCAGATCAAAAAATGGGTGTCGATGGGGGCGCTGTTTATGGAGGGGTTCTCCATGGATTGCTCTTGGATGATCAAGGAATTGTCCAAGACCATGTCCTTCACAATACAGGTTTTTCTGCTGCAGATGATTAAGGGAGCCGAACTAGTTATCTTTCACTGCAAAACCCCGTATTTTTTGATATAATGAAAGCAGAACATTCTAGGAAGAGTATAGGAATATATGGCAAATATTAAAATAGTTACAGACTCATCTATTACAATTGAGCCTGAAGTGGTTGAAGAATATGGCATCACCATTGTGCCACTTTCTGTTATGGTGGATGGAGTCCTTTATTCTGACAGTGAGTTGGGCCAAGGGGATTTCTTGCGCTTAATGCAGTCTAGCAAAAATCTTCCAAAAACCAGCCAACCACCCGTTGGAGTTTTTGCGGAAATTTATGAAAAGTTAGCAGCAGACGGAGCTCATATCGTTTCGATTCATATGTCTCATGCCTTGTCAGGAACAGTAGAGGCGGCACGTCAAGGAGCAACCTTGTCAGGAGCAGAAGTGACTGTGATTGATAGTGGCTTTACAGACCAAGCCATGAAGTTCCAAGTCGTTGAAGCAGCCAAGTTGGCCAAAGAAGGAGCTGATTTAGACACTGTCTTGGCCCGCATTGAAGAAGTTAAAGAAAAGACAGAGTTGTATATCGGCGTTTCTACCTTGGAAAATCTGGTTAAAGGTGGTCGCATTGGCCGTGTAACAGGCCTTTTGAGCTCTCTTCTCAATATCCGTGTCGTGATGGAAATGAAGGACCATCAGTTAGAACCGATCGTCAAAGGGCGTGGGAACAAGACCTTTAAGAAGTGGGTGGATGAATTGGTAGAAAAACTATCCCACAAGAAGGTAGCTGAGATCGGAATCTCTTATGCAGGAACACCAGAGTGGGCCAATGAAATGAAGGCTCAGTTCCAATCACTCGTTGAAAAAGCGATTCCAGTTCTCGAAACTGGATCGATTATCCAAACCCATACAGGTGAGAATGCATTTGCAGTTTTGGTGCGCTACGAATAAGCTGAATAAATGTTTGAAAAAACAGGTTTAGTACTTGACCTAAAGGCTTTTTTTAGATATTATAGTACTGTTAAGGCGTAAAGCCTAAAAAAATTTGGAGGATTTGTTAAATGGCTAACAAACAAGATTTGATCGCAAAAGTGGCAGAAGCTACAGAATTGACTAAAAAAGACTCAGCAGCAGCAGTTGACGCTGTATTTGCAGCTGTTTCAGAATACCTTTCAAAAGGTGAAAAAGTTCAATTGATCGGTTTCGGTAACTTCGAAGTTCGTGAACGTGCAGCTCGTAAAGGTCGCAACCCACAAACTGGTAAAGAAATCAAAATCGCAGCTTCTAAAGTTCCAGCATTCAAAGCTGGTAAAGCTCTTAAAGAAGCAGTTAAATAATTGCATTTTGAAAAGCCATCCTAGATTTCTAGGGTGGTTTTTTTGTTGGACAGCTCTATAGGATAAGGGTATAATAGGAAAAAAGAAAGAGAGAGAAAAGAACATGCGATTCATTTTAGGACTCTTTGCCCTGTTGTTTATCCGACCTATTTTGTATCTACTGAAAGGGCTGTGGTTTGTACTGGAGTTCTGTTTTATGATCCTCGTGGTCAAAATGATCCTAGGAACCGTGCGCTGGATGACCAGTTGGACCGGCTGAGATGGGAGAGAGACATTAGTGAATGACTCAATGTCCCCCAGGGGTTTTGCTCTTCCGTTTTCAAGCTCGTGAAAAAAATGTCCACTGGACATTTTTTTTAATTAAAAGCATTCTAAATAGTGATTTATTTTGAAACATGCTATAATAGGGGTAACGAATCGATTAAATCATATTGGAAAGGGGGAATCATAGTGAACGCATTGCATCGTCATGAAGAAGAGCGCGTGGAAGAAGTTTTGCAAAGTTTGCGTGCCAAGGGCATTCGGATTACCGATACTCGTAGAGCAGTTCTTTCCTATTTAGTGGCGAGTCATGAACATCCAAGCGCTGAGAAGATCTATCGCGATTTATTGCCTCAGTTTCCAAGCATGAGTCTAGCAACTGTCTACAACAATATCAAGGTTTTAATTGATGAGGGGGTTGTTTCTGAGATCAAGGTTCGCAATGATACCACGACCTATTTTGATTTCATGGGGCATGACCATTTGAATGTGGTGTGTGAAAAATGTGGCCGTATCGCAGATGTGGACATTGAAGTACCAGATCTTCGCGAAGAAGCAGCCAGTCAAAGTGGCTACCAGATCACTAAGACTCAGATGACCGTCTATGGCATTTGCCCTGACTGTCAGAAAAATTAATGTGAGAGAAACCAGAGCCGTCAGGCTCTTTTTTTAATACATGATAATTATATCACAAAAGCTGTAAAAGAGGTAGAAAAATCCAATGCTTTTCCCCTCTAATTCACAGGATCCGAACGACACTTCTAAATACAAGATCAAACCTCTCTGGGTTTCACAAGAGAGGTTTTTTGAGAGTGACTTTTTAAGTGAACGAAAGAATCCTGTAAAAGACTTACTCTACTTTCTTCTTACCAGCCAAGAGGAAGCCGCCTAAGGCTGCTAGTATAACAGCTTCAGCTGCAAAGGAAGCTTCTAGGCTTGCCGTATTTGGCAAGTGTTCCGATTGACTTTCTTTGCTGGCATCTTTTGTTCCTTGCTGAACTGTTGGCTGTGAGTTCGCTCCTTGGTGGGCACTTAACAACTGATGGATCTCTTGAGCGACCATATCCTTGTGTTCTTCCTCCTGATGACCCGCTTGAGTAGAAGTCGTTGGGGCCAACTGATCCACTTGAGAAGGCTCTGTAGGCTTCAATGGATTAGCTGGATCCGGAGTCACTGGGGTAGCTGGTTGAACAGGTTGATTTGGTTGAGCCGGTTGAACTGGCTGATCTGGTTTAGCCGGTTCTTCTGGTTGGATCGGTTGGTCTGGTCCTTCCGTTTTGGCTGGCTTATAGACAATCGCATAGTGGGTAAAGTGAGGAGCGGTAAAGATGACCACATCTCCAACTCTCTCAAAGGCCAAGGATTGAGGTGCTTGACCTTCTGGGAAGAAGAGGACTTGCTCCACTTCTTTATCCTTATCCACAGGGATTTTCACAAGGGATGGATG
>CABSQC010000014.1 GCA_902479835.1 uncultured Streptococcus sp.
ACTCCGCCAAACCGGCTCTGATCTTGCAGACAACATTTACCAAACCATTTTAGAAAGTCTATCATAAACCTAACAAACAAAAAGAAAGAAGGGATTCTATGGTTTTATCGGATATTGAAATTGCCAATTCTGTCCAAATGAAGCCCATCACCGATATCGCTGCTGAACTTGGATTGACCGAAGACGACATTTCGCTCTACGGAAAATACAAGGCCAAAATTGATAGCAACCAACTGGAACAACTCAAGGATAAGGAAGATGGAAAGCTGATCCTCGTGACAGCCATCTCTCCGACACCTGCCGGAGAAGGAAAGACAACCACCTCTGTCGGCTTAGTCGATGCCCTCTCAGCTATTGGTGAAAAAGCCGTCATTGCCCTGCGCGAACCTTCACTTGGCCCTGTCTTTGGAATCAAGGGGGGAGCTGCCGGTGGTGGATACGCCCAAGTGGTTCCAATGGAAGATATCAACCTTCACTTTACCGGAGACTTCCATGCCATTGGAATTGCCAATAACCTGCTTGCAGCTTTGATTGACAACCACATTCACCATGGAAATGAGTTGGGCATCGATTCTCGTCGCATCACCTGGAAACGGGTGGTCGACATGAACGACCGTCAACTCCGCCATATTGTCGATGGCCTTCAAGGAAAAACAAACGGGGTTCCTCGTGAAGATGGCTTTGACATCACAGTGGCTTCTGAAATCATGGCTATTCTCTGTCTCTCAGAAAATATCCTTGACCTCAAAGAACGCCTCGATCGCATCATTATTGGGTACAACTACCAAGGACAACCAGTCACAGCTAAAGACCTCAAGGCTGGAGGTGCTATGGCAGCCGTCCTAAAAGATGCCATCCATCCAAACTTGGTACAAACCTTAGAACATACTCCTGCTATCATCCACGGCGGACCTTTTGCCAATATTGCTCATGGCTGTAACAGTGTGCTGGCTACTAAACTAGCTCTCAAATATGCAGACTATGTTGTGACAGAAGCTGGTTTTGGAGCAGACTTAGGCGCTGAAAAATTCATTGATATCAAGTGCCGCATTGCCGGACTCAAACCTTCTGCCGTAGTCCTCGTCGCAACCATCCGAGCCCTCAAGATGCATGGTGGAGTTGCCAAAGCGGACTTGGCTACTGAAAATGTCCAAGCTGTTATCGATGGTCTGCCAAACCTAGACAAACACTTGGCCAACATCCAAGAAGTCTATGGCCTACCTGTGGTCGTTGCCATCAACAAATTCCCACTGGATACAGAGGCAGAGCTAGAAGCTGTCTATGAATCTTGTAAGAAACGCAATGTAGATGTGGTCATCTCAGATGTCTGGGCACATGGTGGAGCTGGTGGACGTGACTTGGCTGAAAAAGTCATTCAACTGGCTCAAGAAGAAAACCACTTCTCTTATGTCTATGATGAAGAAGACAGCATTGAAACAAAATTGACCAAGATCGTCACAAAAGTCTATGGTGGTAAAGGCATCAGCTTAACACCAGCAGCCAAACGCGAACTCAAAGAATTGGAAGCTCTGGGCTTCTCGAACTACCCAATCTGTATGGCCAAAACCCAATACTCCTTCTCAGACGATGCGAAGAAGATGGGAGCACCAAAAGACTTCACTGTTAAAATCAGTAACCTTAAGGTGGCTGCCGGAGCTGGCTTCATTGTAGCTCTCACTGGTACCATTATGACCATGCCTGGCCTACCTAAAGTTCCTGCCAGTGAAAAGATTGATATCGATGCCCACGGCAATATCACTGGTCTCTTTTAAGAAAGAAGGCGTCCTATGGTGACTCTCCTTCATCTTACCCCCGCAGATTATCAAATTTCTACCTGGTCCGGTGGCCAAACCACCCAACTCTTTCTCTCCCCAGAGGGAGGAAGCTATCCAGATCGGACCTTTGACTTCCGCCTCTCTACTGCAACGGTAGAGGTTGAAAAAAGTAACTTTACCGATCTCACCGGCTACCACCGAATCTTGATGCCCTTGAATGCCTCCATTCGACTCAACCATCAACAGAAAGAAGTGGTTTTGAACCCCTTTCAAAGCTACTTCTTTGATGGGGGAGATCCTGTATCTAGCCAAGGGACTTGTCAAGACTTTAATTTGATCTACAAACCTACTTATCAGGGGCATATGAGTGCTATATCCCCAAAAAAGAGTGTCAAAAGTCAGAGTCGCTATCAATTGATCTATGCTCTCTGTCCGCTAACACTAAAATGGGGAACAAATCATTCTCAAATCCTCCAAACTCACGAGCTCCTGGTGATCGAACAACCATCTCCCCTTCAAGAGATGACAATCACGTTTTTACCCCATCAGTCTGGGGAGCAACCGATTGCTATCTGGACTGGACTACAATAATGTTCACAAAGGAGAAACATTATGAACGGAGCACATAAACAGTCGATTGAGGAACAAGAAAAAGCTAAATTCAGCTTTAGTGGTGCCACTCTATACGGTATCAACGCCGTAATCGGATCTGGTATCTTCCTCCTCCCTCAAAAAATATATTCTGGCCTCGGACCAGCCTCTCTAGCTGTCATGTTCGGAGTAGCCGTTCTCGTCATGCTACTATCAGCCTGTCTGGCTGAAACGGCTGGCTACTTCGATAAAAACGGTGGAGCCATGCAATACTCAAAAGCCGCTTTCGGAGATTTCGTTGGCTTTAACGTTGGGATTCTCGGTTGGGCCGTTACTGTTATCGCTTGGGCTGCCATGTTAGCCGGCTTTGCTAAGATCTTCATCATCACCTTCCCAGCATTTGAAGGCTACAACCTTCCGATCAGTATCGGTATGCTGATTCTCTTGAGTCTGATGAACATCGCCGGTCTGAAAACCTCTAAGATGTTCACTCTGACAGCTACTGTTGCAAAATTAATTCCAATTGTCCTCTTCTCGCTCTTTGCCATCTTCTTCATTTCTGGCGGGGTAAGCAAGGGCAACTTCACACCTTTCCTTCAATTGGAAAGTGGAACAAGTCTCTTCAGTTCTATTTCTAGTACAGCCGTCTACATCTTCTACGGTTTCATCGGATTTGAAACCATGTCTATCGTTGCAGGGGAAATGCGTAACCCTGAAAAGAACGTTCCCCGCGCTATTCTAGGTTCTATCAGTATTGTATCTGTTCTCTACATGTTGATCATCGCAGGAACAATCGCCATGCTTGGTGGTCGCATTATGCAAACTGGTGCACCGGTACAAGACGCATTTGTCGAAATGATTGGCCCTATCGGAGCTCCACTCGTTTCTTACGGAGCCCTCATTTCAATCGCCGGTCTAAACATCGGTGAATCCATCATGGTCCCTCGTTTTGGTGCAGCATTAGCAACTGAAAAACTCTTGCCAGAAGGGCTTGGAAAAACAAACTCTAAGAATGCCCCTGTCATTGCCATTATCATCTCTGGTATCTTCGCTTTCTTACTCTTGTTATCTGGCTCTTTCGAATCATTAGCAACCTTCAGTGTTGTCTTCCGTTTCTTCCAATACATTCCAACTGCTTTGGCAGCCATCAAACTCAGAAAAATGTACCCAGACAAAAAGGTTACCTTCCGAGTACCATTCGGTCCTGTTATCCCTGTTCTAGCTGTTGTGATCAGTATCTTGATGATCGCAGGGGACAACCTAATGAACTTTGTTTGGGGGGCCATCGGTCTCGTGATTGCAAGTGGACTTTACTTTGTTTTCCACGGCGATAAACTACATAAATCGAAAACCCTTCCTCACTAATTTTCTTTACACACTAGATGGGAACAGAGACGGGAGCGAAGCTCAGTTTTGCTCCCTAGCCCATCTAGGACTCCACGAATGTCAAACCTGAGCCCTTTTCTCTATGACCCTTTTCAATTTTTATGATCAATAGACAATGGGCCCATGTTTGGTATTCAAATTGAAGTACACAAACATACTTCTACAGAACAACTACTCATAATCGGAGGTTTTATATGACTCAATTGATTCATTTAGACGGCAATAGCTTAACACTCGAAGACGTCATCGCTGTAGCTCGCCATGGTGCCCAATGTGAGCTTGACGAACAAGCAAAAGAAGCTGTCGTCGCATCCCGTAAAATTGTCGATGATATCGTCCGTGAAAAACGAGTTGTCTATGGTGTGACCACTGGCTTTGGTTCCCTCTGTAATGTCAGCATTTCTCCAGAAGATACAGTTCAACTGCAAGAAAACTTGATCCGAACACACTCATCTGGTTTCGGTGATCCACTTCCTGAAGATGCCGTTCGTGCCATCATGCTGATCCGTATCAACTCGCTCTTGAAAGGCTATTCTGGCATTCGTCTGTCAACTGTTGAAAAGCTGTTAGAATTACTTAATAAAGGAGTCACTCCTTATATTCCAGAAAAAGGATCTCTCGGAGCTTCTGGAGACTTAGCCCCTCTATCTCACATGGTTTTACCAATGCTAGGTCTTGGACGCGCCTACTACAAAGGAGAGCTTCTCAGCGGCCAAGAAGCCTTGGATCGTGCTGGAATTGAAAAGATCCAATTGGCTGCCAAAGAAGGGCTTGCTTTGATCAATGGTACAACCGTTCTAACCGGTATCGGAGCTCTTGCAACCTACGACGGTATCCAACTGCTCAAACTTTCTGATATTGCCGGTGCTCTTTCAATGGAAGTCCACAATGGGATTACCAGTCCATTTGAAGAAGACCTTCATACCATCCGTCCTCAAAGTGGACAATTGGCAACTGCTCGCAACATCCGTAACCTCCTTGAAGGAAGCAAAAACACAACCGTTGCAACCCAACAACGGGTCCAAGACCCTTACACACTCCGTTGTATCCCTCAAATCCACGGAGCCAGCAAGGATTCTATTGCTTACGTAAAAGAAAAAGTTGAAATCGAAATCAACTCTGTCACAGATAACCCAATTATTACCAAAGAAGGCCATGTTATCTCCGGTGGGAACTTCCACGGTGAACCAATGGCGCAACCATTTGACTTCTTAGGTATTGCCCTTTCTGAAATCGGAAACGTATCTGAACGTCGGGTAGAACGCTTGGTCAACAGCCAACTTAGTAAATTACCATCCTTCTTGGTTAAACACCCTGGACTCAACTCAGGCTTCATGATTACCCAGTATGCGTGTGCATCCCTTGCATCTGAAAACAAAATCTTGTCTCACCCAGCTAGCGTCGATTCTATCCCATCTTGTGAAAACCAAGAAGACTTCGTCAGCATGGGAACAACAGCAGCTCGTAAAGCGGCTGAAATTCTTAAGAACTCCCGTCGCATCGTTGCTACTGAAATCATGGCAGCTTGCCAAGCCTTGGATCTCAAGCCAGAAAATCATGAACTTGGTAAAGGTACAAAACCAGCTTATGAGCTGATTCGCCAAAAACTGAACTTCATTGAATTTGACAAAGATATCGAAATCTTTGAAGAACTTAATAAAGCATCTGCTGTTGTCGAAAGCGAAGAATTCTTAGCAACCATCGAAAAAGCAGTTGACTTAAGCATTCAATACTGATACAGTAAGGATAAAGCAAAACAGAGGCTGGCGATCTTCTCAGCCTCTGCATGCTTTCAGAAAAATAAGGGAGGCGACAAGCTTGCTCACAAACTACTATCCAATGACCTATAGCTACTACCAAGGTAGTATCGAGGACAATCCCTACACGGCCAAATGGGGAATGGTCACCAAATTTATAGACCTAAACGACGAGACCCTCACTCCATTTGAGGGGATGACCTTTGGGATCATCGGCTTTAAGAGCGACAAAGGAGTCTATATCAACAACGGGCGCGTAGGCGCGGTCGAAGGTCCTACAGCCATCCGTTCTCAAATCGCCAAACTTCCATGGCACTGGGGAACCAATGTAACAGTGTATGATGTGGGAAATATCGACGGGCCTAACCATTCGCTAGAAGAACTCCAAGAAAGTCTCTCACAAGCGATCCAGCGCATGTACCAATTAGGAATCCAACCCATCGTCCTAGGAGGCGGTCACGGAACTGCTTACGGCCACTATCTAGGGATTCAATCCAGTTTAGAAAAAGATGAACAACTGGCTGTGATCAATCTGGATGCCCACTTTGATTTGCGACCTTACGACCAAACCGGTCCCAATTCTGGAACAGGTTTTCGTCAAATGGCTGATCATGCTAAAGAAAAAGGTCAGGACTTCCCTTACCTCATCCTTGGGATCCAAGAGCACAATAACAACCTCTTCCTCTTTAATTATGTCGCTAAAACACCAAGCATTGATTTCTTAACTGGCCAAGATCTCTTCCAGATGAGTCACCAAGCCATTCTGGATCGAATCGATCAATTTTTAGAAAACCAAACCGCGGTCTATCTTTCTATTGATATGGATTGCTTTGCGGTCGGTTCTGCCCCTGGTGTTAGTGCCATCCAATCACTTGGAGTCGATCCCAAACTAGCCCTCATGCTTCTCCAACACATTGCCGCTAGTGGTAAGCTAATCGGATTTGATGTCGTAGAAGTTTCTCCTCCTCATGACATTGACAACCACACTTCAAATCTTGCTGCGACCTTTATCTTTTACTTAACCCAAATATTGGCGCAACAAAAACTGAACTAAGAACATTTCGAGTCACGAAAAAAGCATAGAAACACTCATTGCTAGGGTGTCTCTATGCTTTTTCTTCATTATCAGACGCAGTAGCCTTTCCGACAAAGATCCGAAAGGAGGCCTGACCACTTATCCTTTCCCTATTTTTAGGCACCCTACATGTCTTTTAATTTCTTAAGAAACTGACGATCTCTGTAGGGATTCAAGTGTTGCTCTGCCACTTTCTTATAGTAATTCTTCTCTTCTTTCAAGAAGATACTCAGGGCAGGATCGAGCTCTTCTCCCTTCTCCTTTTGATTAGATAAGAAAGCCAATAGATAATGAACCATCCCCTTATCCCGTGAATTAGCAGATGGATTCATCGTCCTTTCTTTTCGAGCCAGATAATCCGCAAGTTTCTCTTGATCCCCTTGCTGGCAGGCGATTAAGGATTGATAAAATTCGAGCAATTCTTCCTTCCAAGGGAAACGAACACTGGATAAAATCTTCTGGGCTCTGTCAAAACAGAGGCGTGCTTGAACCAAATCTCCCTTCCAATAATAGGCGATGCCCAGATCAATATCAAATACGACACGGACAGAATCAACCGCTTGATCTCCCACCAAACGCAAGACCTCTTCTAAGTGGGTGACGGCTACTTGGAAATGCCCCCTAATTTGCTCTATTTCAGCGAGGTAGGCCAAAGAAGCCGCAATTTGAATGGCATACTTGGTCTGCATACTATTGGTCAAACTAAAGCAATCAATGGAGCGATACAGATGCCGGGTCGCCTGCTCCTCATCCCCAACCATCAGATGATACAAGCCTTTCAAGCGCAACTGGATCGCGATGATCTCATGATTGTTAGCTTGGATAGCATCTTCCAGAGCCAAATCTGTATAATAGGCCATCTCAGAGATATTTTCCGTTTGAATGCAATAATAAATGATTTGCCGATAACCCTCTAAGAGGAAGTCGGATTGCTTGAGTTCCCGCGCATAGGAGATGACTTTTTGGATATCATGAATCCCCTTTTGATACTCCCCACTTCGAATAAAATAGCGACCTTCTAGGTACAAGTAACGCAGTTGTAAATGCTTGTATTCTCTATCTCTTTGGTGCCTTGAAAAGAGGTTATCTAATTCTTGGCGTATACGGGATAGCTCTCCAAAAATGTCCAAACGGCTATTTGTACCATCTGATAGGAACCCCTCATCTACCTTGGAATAAATCGGAAACAGTTCATGCTCCAGCTGAAGGATTTCTTCTAAGTAGGTCAACTCAAAAGATAAGGAGCGCAAGAGATTTTGCGATTGCTTATATTGGTAGGCAATTTCCTTATAAAGAAGAAGGTCCGTCGAATCTTCTAAGCTTTCTTCCAATTTTTGCGCAATTTGTTGGTGGAAGAGCCGCCGTCTAGCTGGCGAAAGAAGATGGTAAAAGTACATGGCTACCAATTGCTTGCAAAATTGAACCAAGAGATCCTCCCCTTCTTCTACGATTGAGACGATCCCTCTTTCAGATAATGGTTCAACTAATTCTGTCAAAACAGGAAGCTCTGTAGCCGTCAATTCTGCCAAGATAGACAGGGAGATTGGCTTATGAAAACAAGATAAGTAGTGAAGAAGGGCCTCTTCCTCACTGCTCATATCTCCAAGTTCCTGAGAAAGATAAGCTTGGATGATATCCGGCAAGGGCTCTAAATTTTCATTTTCTTTCCACTCTTCGATATAGCTGGACAGGAAGAACGGACTGCCCTCACTCCATTCGACCATCTGCTCTATCACTGCCGGCTCTATTGCTCCCAGTTCCCCTTTCAAGAGAGCACGACTTTCACTTGGTTCAAAATTGGTCAACTCTAGTTGAGACAAGCGTTTCTCTACCTTCAAGCCCCCCAAGAAGTTGACAAAGAAATCTGGTAGGGGCTCTTCCGCTGTAAAAATTAGTTGCCATTTTTCCTGATTTCTTCGCTCTTCTAGTTGTTTCACTTTTTCTAGAGACACTGCATCGATCCACTGGGCATTTTCAAGAAGAATCAGGAGCGGTTTTTCTTTGCTAAGGCCTTGAAGCTGATTCCACACTGAAATGAGGTCATCCTCCCCTTCCAGAAATGGAATCCCCATCTCATCTCCCAGTTTCTCTAGAGCTTGTTTGAGATCATTCCACGTGCTTCCTTCGTAGCGTTGACTAGTAGCTTTTCCTTCAACCTTGATAAAGTTAAAACTGCGATTGGACATCAAGACCAACTGCCGCAACAGACGTTTCTTACCTGTTCCAGATTGCCCCATCACGAGAAAAGGACCTACCGCCTCACCCGTCTCGACTAAGGAAAGGTATTCCTCGAGTTGTGAGAGTTCTTGTTTCCGGCCAAAAAAGGAAAGTTCACGGATATTCAAGCGATTCGTCAGTTTATGAGTTCGTTTGGCTTCCAAAACGGAGTGATAAAGTTCCTCAATCGCTCGACTGGGACGCACACTGAGCTCGCGATCCAATAAATCGACAAGTTTATAATAGGTCTCGAAAAATTTTCCTAGCTGGTGATGGAAACTATAATACTCCATCAAGAGCTGGTAGTTTTTCTCTTCAAATTCATCCAGCTCTACCAAATGATGGAGCAAGAGTTCTATACTAGGATCTCCGAAACCGACCTTTTTAATTTTTTGATAGCAGCTTTCGACGTAGAGCTTCCTATAAGCATCCCGTTTGCGAGAAGCCCACTGATCAAAGTCTTCATCATCCTTGACATAGAAGCCCTCTAAAAAGTCTCCCCGATAAAGATCCAAGGCACTTAGTGGATCTCTTTCAAAGAGCTGGACATCCAAAGAAAGACTCAAATCAGGATTAAGAGCCAAACTGCTCCGGTTTGGAGAGACAATGATATCTCCCTCAAAGATTTTATTGGCTTGGTAAACCGTATTCCGTAAGTTTTTGCGGGCTACTTGGTTTTCCTTAGCTCCCCAAAGAATACCGGCGATTTCATCACGGTTTACCTGGCCCATAACTGCTAAATAATAAAGTAAGGCCTCCATCTTCGAAAAAGAAAAACGAATATCTTTCTGATTGAAAACAACCTTAGGGGGTCCAAATAATTTCAGCTTAAGCTCTTTTTTCATTGCAAGCGCCTCCAAAAACTTCATATTAATACTATAAAAAAAAAGTTGGTTTTTAGCAAGTGATTGACCCGAATAAAAAGAGACTGAGAACTATTCTTTCTCAATCTCTACACTTCCTACTAAAAGTGTTGATTAATTCACTTCAAAATTCGGTTGATGAGCAAATAAGGCCTTTGTTGCTTGGTAGACGTGGTAAGCGACATCTTCATTGTTCATGGTGTAAAGATGGACACCTGCCACATCTTGAGTAACCAAATCAACGATTTGATCGACTGCATAAGCCAAGCCAGCTGCGCGAAGAGATTCTGGATCATGCTCATACTTGTCTAAAATGGCTTTAAACTTCCGTGGGATATGAACATTTTCACAAGTTTTGAGGAGACGAAGGGCCTGGTTTCTGTTAAGAATCGGCATCACTCCTGCATGAATAGGAACATTGATCCCAGCTAAAGTACACTTATCTTGAAAATCATAGAAACGCTCATTGTCAAAGAAAAGTTGAGTCACTAGGCTCGAACATCCAGCATCCACTTTCTTTTTCAGATTTTGAATATCTGAAATTTGATTTGGAGAATCTGGGTGACCTTCTGGGTAACAAGCACCAATCACATCAAAGTGAGGAGCTTCTGTTTTAATAAATTCAATCAAGTCCGTTGCATAACGAAAGTCTTTTAAAGGTTCCACACCAGGAATAATATCTCCACGAAGGGCCAAGATACGGTGAACTCCTACTTGATCTAACTCATGAAGGGTATCTGCTACCTTTTCCTTACTGAGATAGATAGCTGGTAAGTGGGCAATGGTCGGAATAGACAATTCATTCTGAATATGATTGGCTAAAGCAACCGTCGTCTCTTTGATATTGTATTTGTTATTGCTAGCGGTCACACTAATAAAGTGAGGGGCTAGCTCCTGCATATTTGCCAAGGCCCGGAGGAGTTTGGCATTGCCTACTTCAGGATTTGGAGGAAAAACTTCAAATGACAGAGACGGTGTGTGTTGTGACATATTCTATCCTTTTCTTTTGTTTCGTTGATCAAGAACTCTGAGCCACTGTTTCTAGGATAAGGGATGAGTCGAAAACCCTCTACACGATGATAGAAGGTCCTCGAAACATTTTCTTACAAGTGTTCACGCGCTTCTTTAGCAGCATTAACTAGTTTGATCAAGCTTTCTTTTGTTTCTTTAATTCCGCGAGTCTTCAAACCACAGTCAGGGTTGATCCAAACTTTGCCACTTGGTACTTTGGCCAAGATCGCTTCGATAGTGTGATCAATTTCACCGTCTTGTGGGACACGTGGTGAGTGGATATCGTAAACCCCAGGTCCAACTTCTGTTTGGAAGTTTTTCGCTTTCAACTCATCCAAGATTTCAAGGTTTGAACGGCTAGCCTCAAATGAGATAACGTCCGCATCCAAGTTGTCGATAGCTGGGATAATATCTGTAAATTCTGAGTAACACATGTGAGTGTGGATTTGTGTGTCTGGTGCGACAGTTGAGTGTACCAAACGGAAGGCTGGAATCGCCCAGTCAAGGTAGTCTTCATACCAGTCACTACGACGGAGTGGCAATTTTTCACGAAGAGCAGCCTCGTCGATTTGGATGATCTTCACGCCTGCAGCTTCAAGGTCAAGAACTTCATCCTTGATGGCAAGAGCGATTTGAAGAGTAGAATCCTTGATAGAGATATCTTCACGTGGGAATGACCAGTTAAGGATGGTAACAGGTCCAGTCAACATACCTTTAACAGGTTTGTCCGTACGGCTTTGTGCGTAGCTAGACCATTTCACAGTGATTGGGTTAAGACGAGTCACATCACCCCAGATGATTGGTGGTTTCACCCCACGCATACCGTATGATTGAACCCAACCATTTTTAGAGAAGAGGTAACCTGACAAGTTTTGACCGAAGTATTCAACCATGTCGTTACGTTCGAATTCACCGTGTACAAGCAC
>CABSQC010000015.1 GCA_902479835.1 uncultured Streptococcus sp.
GGTCTATTCCAGTTGCCTTCGTCCTCTTTGTGGTGACAATTTTGGTTCCTGGATTTAATAATCTCTTCCACGTTTCAAACTTGAGCTTGACTCAATGGATGGTTGTTGCCGTAGGAGCACTTATGATCGTGGTCCTTGTTGAGATTGTTAAAGCAGTCCAACGAGCGCTTGGAAAAGATAAAAACGCTATTTAAACAATCATGAAAAGTCATCTTCGGATGGCTTTTTTGCGGGCAAAATATACTGGGCATATTTCTTGAGGTACGTGTGGATTTTTGATAAACTAGTCAACAGTTTGAAGAAAGGAAACTTAGTTATGAAAAAGTTTTTTGCTGAAGTAATCGGCACATTTATGCTTGTCTTTATCGGGACTGGCGCAGTTGTTTTTGGAAATGGAACAGAAGGTCTGGGACATTTAGGAATAGCCTTGGCATTCGGTTTGTCCATTGTTGCAGCAGCTTACTCATTTGGGACTGTTTCTGGTGCCCACTTGAACCCGGCTGTTTCGATTGCCATGTTTGTGAACAAACGCTTGTCTTCAAAGGACTTGGTTAATTATATTGCAGCTCAAGTAGTGGGGGCGGTTCTCGCATCTGCAACAGTACTCTTCCTCTTGTCAAATTCAGGTATGTCAACAGCTAGTCTTGGTGAAAATGCCCTAGCGAAGGGTGTGACCCCATTTGGCGGATTCTTGTTTGAAGTAATTGCTTCCTTTATCTTTATTTTGGTCATCATGACAGTGACATCAGCTACCAAAGGTAATGGGAAGATCGCTGGTCTTGTGATCGGTTTGAGCTTGACTTTGATTATTCTTGTTGGTTTGAACATTACAGGACTTTCTGTTAACCCGGCTCGTAGCTTGGCACCTGCCCTCTTTGTTGGTGGTGCAGCCCTTCAACAAATTTGGATCTTTATTTTGGCTCCAATTGTCGGTGGTGTTCTGGCTGCAATCGTTGCAAAAAATCTCTTGGATACAGAAGAGTAAAAAAATTGGTTCCGAAGGAACCAATTTTTTTATAGTTCAAGGATCGCCATGGCTTGAGAAAATTCATGAGCGAGCTGTTTTTTCTTGTATGCTTTAAATTCGGGGAGGTCTTTGATTCTGCGATAGCGTTTGTAGGGATCGTATCGTTTTGGAAAATCATATTCAGGAAAAGCTTCGAAAAATTGTTTGCAGAGCTCCCATTCTCGGACATAGCCTAAAGGTCTGGCATGATAGGTGATCGTGTCAATAGTTGTTGCTGGCATTCGGTGGTGGCTATGACCAAAAATTACTTCTCTGACAGGAAATTGTCTAAAAAGCTCATGAAAGGCTTGGCTCCCTAAAAAAGCATTGAAACGTTCAAAATAAGGGTGGCGTAGGAGAAACTGACTATGGGGAACAAAGTGCATAGCGATAATCAAGGGTTGATCCACTTGCATGAGCTCTTGTTCCAGCTCTTGCAAAAGATTTTTGGTAATGGCTGGATCAGATCCCCTTCGTTGGAGGCGTCTGTCAAACCAAAACAGATTCTTGGTTTGAAGATGTTTTTGGGGAGAGACGGTAGGAACAAAGCTGTAGTCATACCAGCCCGAAAAAGCAAGAAGCGTATGATTGGAGAAGGGAATCTTTTGAAATTCAAAAGGTCTTATGGCTTCTTCTGATAGGCCCAGCATATCATGATTTCCCAAGCTAAAGGTCACAGGAAGGTGACATTGAAGTTGGTCTAAAAATTCCTGTGAGGTCTTTTCAAAGCCGTTGGCAATATCTCCTGCAATATGGAGATGTTGAATTTTTTTGTCCTTGAAAAGAGTGATCAGGGTCTCTAATTCTTCTTTGCCGAAGTTGTTCGAATCAATATGTAAATCGGACATAAAAGCTACTGTTGTCATGCTACCAGTCTAGCATAAGAGGATCTTTTTTTCTAACATTTAGGTTACAAATGAATAGAAAAAATGCTGAAAATCAGCTGGCTTGGCAGTGGTCAACTAGCAGATCCAATATTGGAAGGTGGGCAAATAGTGAAGGTTATGATATAATAGACTAGATACATAGAAAGAGGTACTTATGGACATTTCAGAAATTCGTCAAAAAATTGACGCAAATCGTGAAAAATTAGCTTCTTTCAGGGGGTCTCTTTGACTTAGAGGCATTGGAAGAAGAAATTGCCATTTTCGAAAATAAAATGACAGAACCTGATTTTTGGGATGATAATATTGCTGCGCAAAAGACATCTCAAGAATTAAATGAACTCAAGCAGACCTATGAAAATTTCCATCAAATGGTGGATCTCTTTGATGAGTCAGAAATCTTACTGGACTTTTTGGCAGAAGACGATTCGGTCAAGGAAGAATTGATCGAGAAGTTGGAGGAGCTGGATAAACGTATGACCAGCTATGAGATGACCTTACTATTGTCTGAACCTTATGACAATAATAATGCCATCTTAGAAATCCACCCAGGTTCAGGAGGAACAGAAGCTCAGGACTGGGGCGACATGCTTCTTCGGATGTATACTCGTTTTGGAAATGCTCACGGCTTTAAAGTTGAAGTCTTGGACTATCAGGCTGGAGATGAGGCTGGAATCAAGTCTGTGACCTTATCTTTTGAAGGGCCACATGCATACGGTCTTCTGAAATCTGAAATGGGGGTACACCGTTTGGTTCGAATCTCTCCATTTGACTCTGCTAAACGGCGTCATACGTCTTTTACATCTGTTGAGGTTATGCCCGAATTAGACGATACCATCGAGGTTGAAGTTCGTGATGATGATATCAAGATGGATACCTTCCGCTCTGGTGGAGCTGGTGGACAAAACGTCAACAAGGTCTCTACAGGGGTGCGCTTGACCCACATTCCGACAGGGATTGTAGTGGCATCCACCGTGGATCGAACCCAATACGGGAACCGTGATCGTGCGATGAAGATGTTGCAAGCTAAACTCTACCAATTAGAGCAAGAGAAAAAAGCAGCAGAAGTGGATTCTCTAAAAGGGGATAAAAAAGAAATCACCTGGGGAAGTCAAATCCGCTCCTATGTTTTTACCCCTTACACCATGGTTAAGGATCACCGGACCAACTACGAAGTAGCGCAGGTAGACAAGGTGATGGATGGAGATATCGATGGCTTTATCGATGCCTACCTTAAATGGCGTCTCCAATAACCTCGAGGGAATCAACCAGAAAAGAATGAAAGGAATTTCATTACATGTCAATGATTGAAATGAAAGATGTTGTCAAAAAGTATGACAACGGGACGACGGCCCTTCGCGGGGTCTCTGTCCAAATTGAACCAGGAGAATTTGCCTACATCGTAGGACCTTCTGGTGCAGGGAAGTCGACCTTTATTCGACTTTTATACCGTGAAGTCAAACACGATAAAGGAAGTTTGAAAGTAGCTGATTTTGATTTGGATAAAATCAAAAAACGCGATATTCCTATGTTGCGACGCAATGTGGGAGTGGTCTTCCAAGATTATAAATTGCTTCCAAAGAAAACCGTTTATGAAAATATTGCCTACGCTATGCAAGTTATCGGTGAGCGCCGTCGCAATATTAAAAAGCGTGTGATGGAAGTTTTGGATCTTGTCGGATTGAAACACAAGGTCCGCTCATTCCCGAATGAATTGTCCGGTGGGGAGCAACAACGGATTGCGATTGCTCGTGCGATCGTCAACAATCCGAAAGTCTTGATTGCGGATGAGCCAACGGGGAACTTGGACCCAGATAATTCATGGGAAATCATGAATCTTTTGGAGCGGATTAATCTGCAAGGGACCACAGTATTGATGGCGACCCACAATAGCCAGATTGTAAATACTTTACGTCACCGTGTCATCGCGATTGAAAATGGTCGTGTAGTGCGTGATGAAGCGGAAGGAGAGTACGGATACGATGATTAGAAGATTTTTCCGACACTTAATCGAATCGCTTAAAAGCTTGAAACGAAATGGTTGGATGACGATTGCAGCGGTCAGCTCGGTTATGATTACCCTTAGTTTGGTTGCTATTTTCGCCTCAGTTATTGCCAATACCATCAAGCTTTCAGATGATATTCAAAACAGTGTGCGGGTTGTAGTATACATGCGCAAGGATATTCAAGATCAGAGCGAGCAGATTGAAAAAGACGGTCAAACCGTGACCAATGAAAACTACCATAAGGTCTACGATGCTCTGACAGCCATGAAGCATGTTGACAAGGTTGATTTTTCTAGCAAGGAAGAGCAGTATGATAAACTGATCAAAACGGCTGGGAACAACTGGAAGATTTTTGATGGAGATGCCAATCCTCTCTATGATGCTTATTATGTAGAGACAACAGCTCCTAAATATGTAAAGCAAGTTTCGGCTGATGCCAAAAAAATTGAAGGGGTCTCTGAAGTTAAAGATGGTGGGGTCGATACCCAACGCTTGTTTGCTCTTGGAACCTTCATCCGAAACTGGGGCTTGATTGGTGTAGCTTTATTGATCTTCATCGCAGTCTTCTTGATTTCAAATACCATTCGGATTACCATCATTTCACGTAGTCGTGAGATTAAGATTATGCGACTGGTAGGAGCAAAAAATGGCTATATTCGTGCACCATTCCTTTTAGAAGGTGCTTGGATCGGTCTTTTGGGAGCCTTGGTTCCTTCAGCTTTAGTCTTCTACGTTTATAATGTTGTCTATACATCTATGAACAATAATTTGGCAGATCAAAACTTGTATCTCTATAGTCCTCATCTCTTGGTACCGATCATGGTCGGTGGCCTCTTTGGATTAGGAATTTTGATTGGAGCGATTGGTTCTTCAATCTCCATGAGACGTTTTCTTAAGATATAATAAAAAAGCAAGTTCGCACTTGCTTTTTTTGTCTACTTTTATGAGGACAGGAAGGATGATAAGGACTCTTTAGGATTGTCTAAAGAAGGGATTGAACATCTTCTCGTGACCAATAGAAGTTTCAGGGCCATGACCGGGATAGACAGTGTAGGAAGATGGAAGGGTAAAGAGCTCTTCTCTGATACTGCTAAGTAACTGTGTCGCGTTCCCTGTCGGAAGATCGGTCCGTCCGATAGTTTCGCGAAAAAGGGCATCACCGGATAGAACCAGGTGATCCTCAGGAAAGACGATAGAGACTCCTCCTGCAGAGTGGCCTGGTGTCTCCAGAACATAAAAGTGGAAATCAGCTATTTGGTAATCGGAGCGAATGTCATAAAGGAAGTCGGCCTCCTTGCATACCACATCTTCTAAATCCGCATGACGATCCAAACCAGATAAATTATCGACAGGAGAAGACAACCAACTGGCTTCTGCTGAATGGACATAAACAGGTGGGAAATGATAGGTCTGACGAACCTTTTCAAGACTCATAATGTGATCGTAATGCGTATGGGTTAAAAGAATCGCTACGATTGGTTTTCCGATGCGATCTATTTGTTTTTGAATAGTCGCCCAGTCGCTACCTGGATCGACAAGAATGAGGGAGTGGTCATTTTCAAGGTAGTAGGTGTTTTCATAAGCTACAGGATTAACAGTACGATAGATTTTCATAAGGACTCCTTTCTAGAATAGTGTATCAAATTGCAAGGAAAATAACAGGATTGAAGTCAACATGAAAGGAGAAAAAAATCTGCAGAGCTTGCTCAAACGTGATATAATTTTAAGTATTATGACAAGACAGAAACGGAAATATGCCATTGTGGATCTGGAAGCGACCAGTGCTGGAAGCAATGCTAAGATCATTCAGGTTGGGATTGTCATCATCGAAGATGGGAGGATTACGCAATCCTATGAGACGGATGTGAATCCCCATGAACGATTGGATGAGCATATCAAACAATTGACTGGCCTGACAGATGCTCGCTTGAAAAAAGCACCAGAGTTTGCACAAGTGGCAAAAGAAATTTTTGAATTAATAGAAGATGCCGTCTTTGTGGCCCATAATGTCAAATTTGATGCGAATTTATTGGCAGAAGCCCTCTTTTGGGAAGGATTTGAGCTAACGACTCCTCGGATTGATACGGTTGAATTGTCTCAAATTTTCTATCCGACTTTAGAACGCTACAATTTAGGAGCGCTTGCAGCTGAACTGGAAATTGAGTTGCACCATGCTCACTCCGCTTTAGCGGATGCTATGGCAACAGCCCAGCTACTGTTGAAATTGAGAGAGAAAATTGCGAGCTTACCGAGAGGATTGATCGAAAAACTTCTTTCGATGGCAGATTGTTTGATTTATGAATCACGACTCTTAATAGAAGATGCGCTTGAAGACAGTAGTCTTTTTTTACCAGCTCATTTAGTAGAAGTTCATGGTCTCTATCTGCGCAAGCCACAGCAGTTTTTAGAAAGTCGTCATTTGTCTGAACAGTTTGAACTCAATATGCAGCTGTTGGGAATGGAGGCTTATCCGGAGCAGAGAGAATTTGTTGCCTATATCGAGGATAGTTTGCAACAGCCACTTCCGAGTTTTATTGAAGCGCCAACGGGTATCGGGAAGACATACGCTTATCTATTAACGCTTTTGGCGAAAACCTCTAAGCGCATTCTTGTCAGTGTTCCCACTAAAATTCTTCAGGATCAAATTATGAAGAAGGAAGGAAAGACTATCCAAGATCTTTTCCAAATTCCCTTTCATAGCCTGAAAAGTCCCAAGGATTACATCCAACTCGATAAATTTTATGAGGCCTTACAGAGTGAGTCAGATAATGGGATGATCCGACGCTTTAAAATGCAACTGTTGGTTTGGCTGACCATGACGGAAACGGGAGAGTTCAGTGAAATTGGTCAACTCTATCGTCATCTTCATTTTGTAGCTGAAATATGCCACGATGGCCAATTGTCAAAGCGTTCGCTTTTTTATCAAGAAGATTTTTGGCGTCTGGGCCAGGAAAAAGTGAAAACCAGCCGGGTAATTCTGACCAATCATGCCTATCTGTTGACCCGTCTAGAGGATGATAAGAGTCTACTTCAAGAGTCTGTTCTGGTAGTGGATGAAGCGCAAAAACTCTTCTTTGCTTTAGAACAGTTTTCACAGAGAGAAGAAACCTTGCAATCTCTTCTTCTAAGCTTGCAACACGCTATTGAAGAGGAAAAAGATCTGCTGCAACGGCGTTTGCTGGAAAGTATTCAATTTGAGTTAAATGCCTGCTCTAAGGAAGTTGTACAAGGAAAAACAGCGATCTTATCAGATCAAACAGTGGCAAAAATTCGACAGGATGTATCGGAATTAAAAAACGAATCTCTAGAGAATCTAAGAGAATTGTTTGATGAGCGCTACCAGATTTTTTGGATGGACAAGGAAGTGGTCGAAAGCCACCAGATTCTTCGTCTCCATGGAGGAGTTGAGGACTTGCTATCCTTTAAGGAGTTTGTGCCTGAAGAAGTGCCCGTACTCTTTGTATCAGCGACGATCGCTATCAGTAAAAAGGTGCATTTACCTGCCCTTTTGGGATACCAAGAGCAGCAGATCTACCGGGTGCCAATAACAGTCAAACAACACCAGGAATTATTGGTGCCGATAGATTTTCCAGATGTCGTTTCTTTATCTTCCGTGGAGTATGCAGGAGAGATTTGTCAGCTCATCGATGAACTCCTTCCTCTAAGAAAACCAATTTTTCTTTTGTTTACCTCAAAAGAATTGTTACTGGAGACGTCAAACGCCTTGAAGTTTCCTCATTTAGCCCAGTATCGAAATGGCAATGCAGCTAATATTAAGCGACGATTTGACAGAGGAGAAAGCTATATTTTATTGGGAACAGGAAGCTTCTGGGAGGGTGTCGATTTTTCCCAACAAAAAGAAGTGATTCAAATCATCACGCGCCTTCCTTTTGACAACCCCAAAGATTATATGGTTCAAAAGCTGAATACCCAACTCAGAGAACAGGGGAAAAATCCCTTTTATGACTATAGCCTTCCGGTCGCGATTTTAAGGCTCAAACAGGCTATTGGGAGAACCAGCCGTTTTCAAGACCAGGAATCGTTGGTCCTCTTATTGGATCAGCGAGTGGTGACCAAACGATATGGAAAACAAATTTTAGATGGTTTGCAGCAAGTGTTGCCCCTTCATACGACAGTGAGAGAGCGGCTTGTTGAGCAAGCAGCTGCCTTTTTTGAAAGGAATTGAGAGAATGAAAAATAAAGGATTTGGACTTGCAATTGCATTTGTACTGGCTCTTTGCGCCATGTTTTTGGGAACTTTCTTTCCCATCATTGGCTCCAGTGTCTTTGCTTTGATTTTAGGAATTGTCCTCAATGAATTAGTAGATTTGCCGGAGAATTCACGACCAGGACTGAACTGGTCCGGTAAGAAATTATTGCAGTATTCGATTATCTTCATGGGATTTAGCTTGCCGATTGCGACGGTTGCCTCTACAGGCTTGTCTTCTTTGAAGATTAGTCTGCCAACGATAACAGTTGCTTTTCTTGCAGCGATGATCTTTGGGAAAGTCTTCCATCTGAAATCTCACTTACGGACCTTAATTGGATTTGGAACGGCTATTTGTGGTGGATCTGCTATCGCAGCAGCTGCGCCGATCATTGAAGCAGACGAAGAGGAAATTGCCTTATCTATGTCAACCATCTTTTTCTTCAACATTTTGGCTGTCTTTATCTTTCCAGTATTAGGGCATGTATGGCATATGTCTAATTTTCAATTTGGCCTCTGGTCAGGAACAGCCATTAACGATACGTCATCAGTTGTAGCAGCAGCGTTTTCTTATAGTAAGGCGGCGGGTGAAATGGCGACCATTGTTAAGTTGACACGCGCCCTGATGATTGTACCAGTTTGTTTGGGCTTGATCGGTTTAAAATGGTATCGGAGCAAGCAACAAGGAAGAAACAAAGGAATGTTAAAGAAAATTATTCCTTGGTTCATCATTTGGTTTATTGTGGCTTCTATTCTTTCATCTATCGGCTTTCTACCTAAAGTGGTTCTTCCTTACCTAAAGGACCTTTCTCACCTCTTTATGGCTATGGCCTTGGTCGGAATCGGAAGCAAGGTTTCTTGGAAACAGTTCCGTGCAGCAGGAGCAGCCCCTCTTTTAGTAGGGTTGATTGCTTGGTTTTGTGTAGCAGGATCTAGCTTGATTCTACAAATGTTGTTCTATTAATTGATTTGATGATTCTCACAGAAAGGAACGTGAATGAAGAAACATCATTTTTTGACGATTCACCTGGATTATTCGATCATTGGGATTGTCTTCGCCCTTCTCATGCTTGGGATTTTATCTGTTTATGTAGCAGTTTCTCATGACTATCCCCAAATGGTGTGGCCTTTTTTAGGGCAGCAATTGGCCTGGATTGGTGTGGGATGTGTCATTTGCCTGATTGTGACGATTTTTAGCACGAAATTTCTTTGGAAAATCACTCCCTTTCTTTACCTGCTTGGCCTGGCCTTGATGGTTCTTCCCCTTGTTTTTTATAATCCCAACTTGGTAGCTTCGACTGGAGCTAAAAACTGGGTGGCTTATGGAAATATCACCTTATTTCAGCCTTCAGAATTTATGAAGATCCCCTTCATCCTGATGCTGTCACGCTCTATTGTCCGATTTTTGCAAAGAAATAAGGGGCGTGAGCGATTATTACGACAAGATTGGTTTTTGATTCTAGAGTTGACCATCTATACGATTCCGGTATTTGCCTTATTGGCTCTCCAGCAGGACTTGGGAACGGCCTTAGTATTCTTGGCCATCTTTGCGGGCTTAGTGCTCGTTTCAGGAGTTTCCTGGAAAATTATCTTGCCGGTCATCTTGCTTCTAGCAGGTGGGCTAGCAGGCTTTCTCTTCCTCTTTCTATCAGAAGGGGGTCGGGCTTTTCTGCACCAGCAAGTAGGGATGCCAACCTATCAGATGAACCGTATTTTAGCCTGGTTAAATCCTTTTGACTATGCACAAACCACCACCTACCAGCAGGCGCAGGGACAGCTAGCCATTGCAAGTGGTGGTCTCTTTGGGCAAGGCTTTAATGTCTCCAATTTATTGGTTCCCGTACGGGAGAGTGATATGATTTTTACGGTCGTAGCAGAGGACTTTGGTTTTGTTGGAGCTCTGGTGCTGTTGATTTTATATGTGACCCTGATTTACCGCATTTTAAAAATTACCCTCCAGTCCAATAACCAATTTTATACCTATATTTCCATTGGATTTATTATGATGCTGGTCTTTCATATTTTTGAAAATGTTGGAGCAGTAACGGGTCTTCTCCCCTTGACGGGGATTCCCCTCCCCTTTATATCACAAGGTGGATCCTCTATTATTAGTAATCTGATTGGTATTGGTCTGGTCCTCTCAATATATAATCATAGTAGCAAAAAGAAAGAGCCAGAAGAAGGGCCTCCAATCCGTAAAAAAGTAGTTCTTAAAAAGGCGCAATAGATAGAAAGAAGGAATGAAAATGAAAAAAGTAGCAACGATTTTAGCAAACGGTTTTGAAGAAATTGAAGCCTTGACCATTGTTGATGTTTTGAGACGGGCTGGGATCGACTGTGACCTTATTGGCATGGAAGAAACGGTCACAGGTTCTCACCAGATCACAGTGGAAGTCGATCGCCTCTGGAATGGGGACCTGTCAGATTATGATGGAATCTTCTTACCAGGTGGGATGCCGGGAGCTGCGAATTTGCGGGATAATTCGGAATTGATTGCAGCTCTTCAAGAAGAAAGTAGAAAAGGAAAAATCATTTCTGCGATTTGTGCAGCACCAATTGTCTTGGCGCGTGCCGGCCTCTTAAAAGATAAACACTATACGTGTTACGATGGTTTTGAAGAAGAGATTCAAGATGGACACTATCAGAAAGAAACAGTGGTGAAAGACGGTAATCTTCTCACCAGTCGTGGTCCTTCAACTGCGCTTGCCTTAGCCTATGCCTTGGTAGAACAGTTTGGAGGAGATGCCCAAAGCCTTCGTCAAGGAATGCTCTATCAAGATGTCTTTGGAGATGCTTAAAAGGGCTCTTTTGGACACCATATTTTCTGGTGAAAGTTTACATTCTATGACGGAAAATGACTTCTCTATGATTTAAAATGAAATGACCGTAAAAAATGGCTAAAATCCCCCCTAAATGAGGGTTTTAGCTTATTTTTTTTGTCCATTTGTGGTATAATATTGACTATGAATTATCATGATTTTATATGGGATCTTGGTGGGACGCTATTGGATAATTACGAAACGTCCACAAATGCCTTTGTAGCGACATTGAAGGACTTTCACATTCAAGCCGATCATGATTCTGTTTATGCAGCATTAAAAATCTCAACACAGGATGCAATTCAAACCTTTGCCCCTCATATTTCCAATTTTCGTACGGAATACAAGAAAAAAGAAGCCTTGGGCTTGCAAGAGCCGGTCTTATTTGAGGGAGCAAAAGAGTTACTAGAAGAGATCCAAGCA
>CABSQC010000016.1 GCA_902479835.1 uncultured Streptococcus sp.
CTATTTTAACATATTTTTTATAAAAGTGTTGACATTTTTTAAATAATTTATTATATTAATAAATGAAAAGGGTTACATATAAGAAAGGGGGGCGTTTATGGGAGTTTTTGAGATTCGCGATGCTTTCTATTTAAAAGATCAACCCTTCAAGATTTTATCCGGAGCGATCCATTATTTCCGAATTGACCCAGCAGACTGGTATCATTCCTTGTATAATCTAAAGGCATTGGGGTTCAACACGGTTGAGACCTATGTCCCTTGGAATGCGCATGAACCCCGCAAAGGGCAGTTTGATTTTAGTGGTCGATTGGATCTAGAGCGTTTCATTCAAACAGCCCAGTCCCTAGGACTTTACATGATTGTAAGGCCGTCGCCCTTTATCTGTGCAGAGTGGGAATTTGGTGGATTGCCAGCCTGGCTCTTAGAAGAAGACCTGCGAATCCGCTCATCAGACCCAGCCTTTATCGAAGCGGTAGATCGTTATTATGATCGCTTGCTTGGATTGTTGACACCCTACCAAATGGATCGGGGTGGTCCAATCCTTATGATGCAGGTGGAAAATGAGTACGGCTCTTATGGAGAAGATAAGGATTATCTTCGTGCCATTCGGGATTTGATGAAGGAAAAAGGCGTGACCTGCCCCCTCTTTACATCAGATGGGCCATGGCGAGCAACGCTAAGAACAGGAACCTTGATCGAAGAGGACCTCTTTGTGACGGGAAACTTCGGTTCTAAAGCAGCCTATAACTTTGGTCAAATGAAAGAATTCTTTAACGAATACGGCAAGAAATGGCCTTTGATGTGTATGGAATTCTGGGATGGCTGGTTTACCCGCTGGAAGGAACCCGTGATTCAAAGGGGCCCAGAGGAGTTGGCAGAAGCTGTCCATGAGGTCTTGGAGCTCGGCTCCATCAATCTCTATATGTTTCATGGTGGAACCAATTTCGGCTTTATGAATGGTTGCTCAGCTCGGGGGACGCTGGATTTGCCACAGGTGACGTCCTATGACTATGGGGCTTTGCTCAATGAGCAGGGCAATCCGACGGAGAAGTATTATGCTATTCAAAAAATGATGGCGACCTATTATCCGGAATACCCACAGCAAGAACCGCTCATCAAAGAGTGTTTGCCAGAACAAACCTTGCAATTGGCAGCCAAGACTAGTCTTTTTGGAAATCTGGACAATTTGGCTCAGAAAGAGACCAGTCTCTATCCAAAACGGATGGAAGAGCTGGGCCAATATACTGGTTATCTCTTGTATGAGACAGATGTTGAAATGGATGCGCCGGAGGAAAGACTTCGGATCATCGATGGTCGAGATCGGGCGCAGGTGTACGTGAATGATCGTCATCTGGCAACGCAATACCAAACAGAGATCGGTGAAGATCTTTTTATCAAAGGAAAAAAGAAAGCGGTTACGAATTTAAAAATCTTGCTTGAGAATATGGGACGTGTCAACTACGGGCACAAGCTCTTGGCTGATAGCCAGCACAAGGGTATTCGCACAGGTGTCTGTGTGGATTTGCATTTCCACCTTCATTGGAAGCAGTACCCGCTGGATTTACAAGATCTCAGCCAGCTCGATTTTTCAAAGGAATGGCAGGCAGGTGCTCCAGCATTTTACCGATATGATTTTCAGCTGGACCACACCCTTGATACTTATCTAGATATGACAGGATTTGGGAAAGGGGTCGTCTTTGTCAACGGCCACAACCTTGGCCGCTTCTGGGAGGTCGGTCCGACCACTTCACTTTATGTGCCTCATGGTTTCCTCAAAGAAGGAGCCAATAGCCTGATCGTCTTTGAGACAGAAGGGCGTTACCAAGAGACACTTCAACTTGTTCAACAACCTACATTCAAAGAAGTAAAGGGGGAAAACTTATGACTATTGTAGGATGCCGTATTGATGGACGTTTGATCCACGGGCAGGTAGCCAATCTTTGGACTACCAAACTAAATGTTTCACGTATCATGGTGATCGATGATGAAGTCGCTCAAAATGATATCGAAAAAAGTGGCTTGAAACTAGCGACACCGCCGGGTGTTAAGCTCAGTATCTTGCCAGTCGCAAAGGCTGCGGAAAATATCTTGGCTGGAAAATATGATAGCCAACGACTCTTTATCGTAGCTCGCAAACCAGATCGTTTCCTTCGTTTGATCGAAGCAGGCGTTCAGCTTGAAACACTAAATGTCGGCAATATGTCTCAATCCGATGAGACGCGTGCGATTACCCGCTCGATCAATGTGGTGGACGCGGACGTGGAAGACTTTAACAAGATCCACGAAAAAGGTGTGAAGATTACGTCTCAGATGGTGCCAAACGACACTGCAGAAGACTTTATGAAGTTATTAAAGTAAAAGAAAATTTTTAGGAGGAAATTGTCATGATACAATGGTGGCAAATTTTACTACTTACTTTGTACTCAGCTTATCAAATCTGTGATGAGTTGACGATTGTTTCATCAGCAGGATCACCAGTCTTTGCTGGTTTCATTACAGGACTTGTCATGGGGGATTTAAAGACAGGTCTCTTTATCGGAGCTTCTCTTCAATTGACAGTGCTCGGTGTAGGTACTTTCGGTGGAGCTTCTCGTATTGACGCAACATCTGGTGCCGTTCTTGCGACTGCCTTCTCAGTAGCACAAGGGATTGATCCAGAGATTGCTATTGCTACAATCGCTGTGCCGGTAGCAACTTTGTTGACCTACTTTGATATTCTTGGTCGTATGACTACAACTTACTTCGCTCACCGTGTAGATGCTGCAATCGACCGCTTTGACTACAAAGGTATCGAACGCAACTACCTTCTTGGTGCTGTTCCTTGGGCTCTTTCTCGTGCCCTTCCAGTCTTCTTGGCTCTTGCATTTGGTGGTTCTTTCGTAGAAACTGTTGTTACAGGTCTTGCTAATGTACAATGGTTGGCAAACGGTCTGAAACTCGCAGGTCAAATGCTTCCAGGTCTTGGATTTGCGATCTTGCTTCGTTACCTTCCTGTTCGTCGTAACCTTCACTATCTTGCACTTGGTTTTGGCTTAACAGCAATGTTGACAGTGCTTTATAGCAATGTTCAAAGCCTTGGTGCTGCAGTGTCTAGCATTGTTGGTTCTGATGTGTTCGCTAAACTTCCAAAAGAACAAGCTATTACTTTTGTTAACAACTTCAAGAGTGTATCTATGATTGGTATTGCCATTATCGGTATCTTCCTTGCAGTGCAACACTTCAAAAACAGCCAACGTACAGTCGTAGCTGCTCCAGCAAGCAATGTAGAAAGCGGGGAAATTGAAGATGACGAATTCTAATTACAAACTAACAAAAGAAGATTTTAAACAAATCAACAAACGTAGCCTCTTCACCTTCCAATTGGGTTGGAACTACGAACGGATGCAGGCTTCTGGTTACCTTTATATGCTTTTACCTCAGTTGCGTAAAATGTATGGTGATGGCACTCCAGAATTGAAAGAAATGATGAAATTGCATACGCAATTCTTCAATACTTCACCATTCTTCCACACCATTATCACTGGTTTTGACCTTGCTTTGGAAGAAAAAGATGGTGTCAAATCAAAAGATGCGGTGAACGGGATCAAGACAGGTCTCATGGGACCATTCGCTCCTCTTGGGGACTCCATCTTTGGATCATTGGTACCAGCTATTATGGGTTCAATCGCAGCAACTTTGGCTGTTGCAGGAAACCCAGCCGGTATCTTCTTATGGATCGCTGTGGCAGTTGCTTATGACATTTTCCGTTGGAAACAATTGGAATTTGCCTATAAAGAAGGGGTTAACCTCATCAACAACATGCAAAGTACCTTGACAGCTTTGATCGATGCAGCTGCCGTTCTGGGTATCTTCATGGTTGGTGCCTTGATTGCCAGCATGATTGGTGTTGAAGTTTCTTGGACTCCACACATTGGGGACAAAGCGATTGAAATTCAAGATATGCTCAACCTTATCTTCCCACGTTTGGTACCAGCTATCATCACAGGTGTAATCTACTGGTTGCTTGGACGTAAGGGTATGAACTCTACAAAAGCTATCTTGCTCATCATCCTTGCAGCAATCGCATTCTCAGCATTTGGCCACTTCTTCTTTGGAATGGCATAATGGAGTAAGGTATGGCAAAACAGTTAGTATTGGTCAGCCATGGTCACTTTTGTGAAGAGCTTAAAGCCAGTACAGAAATGATTATGGGACCACAAGAATCCATCCATACAGTTGCACTCTTACCAGAAGAAGGGCCAGAAGACTTTACTGCTAAATTTGAAGCAACAGTTCAAGGCCTAGAAGACTATATTGTATTTGCAGATCTATTAGGAGGGACTCCTTGCAACACTGTGAGCCGCTTGATCCTTGAAGGACGTGCGATTGACTTATACGCAGGGATGAATCTTCCGATGGTTATCGAATTTATCAATAGCAGTCTGACTGGTAGCGAAGGGGACTACCCTGAACGTGCAAAAGAAAGTATTGTCAAGGTCAATGACCTCTTGTCAAATCTTGATGATGATGAAGATGAGTAGGTTGGTAGGGAGTCTGGGAGAATCATCTCAGGCTCCTTTCCCATTTATCAATGTTAGATTGTAGAAAGGAACAACAGGTTCTATGTTAGACTATACAAAAGAAGACTTGCAGGAGCTAGGAGCAGAGATCACAACACGTGAGATCTACCAACAACCAAGTGTTTGGAAGGAAACGGCTCGCTTGTACCAAGAAAGACAAGCGGAAATAAAAGCTTTCTTAGAAAAAATTGGCCAAGAGCATGCCTACATCAAGGTCATCTTGACAGGGGCTGGGACCTCAGCCTATGTGGGGGACACCTTGGTTCCGTATTTGCAGGAAGTGCACGATGAACGGCATTGGAATTTCCAATCCATTGCGACGACCGATATCGTGGCGCATCCACAAACCTATTTCAAAAAAGAAGTGCCGACGGTCTTAGTTTCCTTTGCACGAAGTGGCAACTCGCCTGAAAGTGTTGCGACAGTTGAGTTGGCTCAAGACTTGGTCGATGAACTCTATCAGATCACCATTACTTGTGCGGAAGAAGGGAAGCTGGCCCAGCAGGCCCACGGAGATGAGCGCAACCTTTTGCTTCTCCAACCTAAAGAAACCAATGATGCTGGCTTTGCCATGACTTCGAGCTTTACCTCTATGCTCCTGACAGCCCTCTTGGTCTTTGATCCAAGTGAGGAAAAAACCAAAGAAAAACGGGTAGAAGAATTGATTCATCTGTCAGAGCAGATCTTGGAGAAAGATCGCGAGGTCAAGGAAGTTGTCGATCTAGACTTTGAGCGCGTCATCTATCTAGGAGCGGGGCCTTTCTTTGGGCTAGCTCATGAAGCCCAGCTCAAGATTTTGGAATTGACTGCAGGTAAAATCGCGACCATGTACGAGAGTCCTGTCGGCTTCCGTCATGGACCGAAATCCCTCATCAATGAGCAGACTCTGGTCTTGGTCTTTGTCTCCATTGATCCTTATACGCGCCAATACGATTTGGATTTGGTTGGAGAAGTGGCTGGGGATCAGATTGCCCGTCAGGTCGTTCTCTTGTCCGATCAAGCTGCAGGCATTGAGCATGTACGAGAAGTGTTGGTGGAAGCATCAGCAGACTCTCTAGATATCTACCGTGCCTTCCCATACATTATCTACGGTCAGTTGATTTCTCTCTTGACTTCGCTCAAGGTTCAAAATCGCCCAGACACACCTTCACCGACTGGTACCGTCAATCGGGTTGTACAAGGGGTGATCATTCATCCATTTGATAAAGAATAGCCACTAATTTTCTATAAAAAGTGGAGTGTTTCTTCTTGTGAAACTGATACAATGGAGAAAAACAGTGAGAGGAGAAGATTTGTGAAACAGTATCAAGAAAGCGTGTTTGGGGAATGGCAGAATCAAGAGGTTCGGGCTTATCGCCTCGAAAATGATAAGGGCTACCAATTATCTGTCATGACCTATGGGGCGACGATCTTAGAATATGTGACGCCAGATAAAGAAGATCGGTTTACGAATATTATTCTAGGTTTTGATCGCTTTGAGGACTATGTGGGCAATAGCCCTAAATATGGGGCTAGTATTGGCCCGGTAGCTGGCCGGATTGCAGGAGCTAGCTTTGAACTCAATGGTCAAACCTATCACTTGGAAGCTAATAATGGTACCAACTGCAACCACAGTGGACCGACGGGTTGGGATAGCGCTTTGTTTAGCGTGGAGTCGGTAACGGATCAGGAAATCACTCTCTATACAGAACGGGCGGATGGAACCGGTGGTTTCCCTGGAAGTCTCAAGATCTGGGTAACCTATGGTTTGACGGAAGATGGTGAACTCGAGATTGCTTATCGGGTAGAAACGGATCAAGACACCTTGGTCAACCCGACCAACCACAGCTATTTCAACCTATCTGGAAACTTCACCCAGCCGATCAATGACCATGTCTTTCAGATCAATCATCAAGGACTTTACCCTATCCACCCAGATGGCGTTCCTCTTCAGACGGTGGATAGAGAAAGTCCAATCGTTCAGCATCTCTACCAAGCTATGCTCTTAGAGGATCTCTTTAAGGATGCTGATCCGCAAATCTGTCTGGTAGAAGGCTTGGACCATCCATTTGCTCTTCCAGAAGGGCATGAAAATGCTGGCTTTCTTTACCATCAGCCGTCTGGACGCTTTTTGACCTTCAAGTCAGAAGCTCCCGCCTTGGTAGTTTATTCAGCCAATTTTGTAGATGAAACCGTTCGTCTGCAAGGCCAACCAATGGTTCAGCACAATGGCTTGGCGCTAGAATTTCAAACAGTACCAGATGCCATTCACAGCGACCAAGCTGAAAAAGTCATTTTGAGAGCAGGTCAAGTCTTTACCAGTAAGACTAGCTACCATGCCATCGCTAAGAAATAAGGAGGAAAGGGGAGTGGCCAAACAAGGATGTGAAATCCTTGCTTGAGACCTCCTCTTTTTCTCAAAAAAAAATTAGAAAAACTATAAGGAAAGTTTAAGCTTCCTATCGTATACTAATACCATCATCAAAGACCTCCTAACTTTGAATGATAAAACTCCTAAAACTTTTTCATAATAATCTCCCTATAAGAGCCACCAAAACCGGTGGCTTTTTCTACGTACCTTAGCAAACGTTAGTGAGCTTAGGTACGTAGACGCAGCTTGAGCGGAGCGAAAACTACGTTCCTTCCTAACCGAATCAAAGGTAACGAAGTATTTTAACAGAGCGTAAGCTCTTATTTTTTTACACAAAAAAGCTCCTTGAGAAATTCTCAAGGGGCAGTGGAATGACTAATTAGTTTTGGCGTCAGACACTTTTTTGAATTTTGCTGAAATAATCGTATTTAGATTATTCTGTCCATCGCGTTGCTCAATCGTCAACGTTAAAATATCTCCATCAATCGAGTATTTATACGTAGTTTCTTTAGCGACAGGTCCAATGGACATGGTTGCAAGTTGCACAATATTGATAGCTTCTGGGAAGATAATCGTTTGGTTTGCTGTATCTAATTTACCGTTCTTCAAGACAGAATGAATTTTAGCATTACCTTTATCAAATTCATAAGTTGTATTGGGCAAGTCCTTAGCGCCATCCTGTAGATTGACTGATAATTTGGTAAATTGATCTTTAATATATTCGTCTTTCGTTTGAGTCACTTTAGATGCATCTTTTTGTTTTAAGTAATCGTAGAATCTTCCAAAACCATCTGCTAGAGATACAGTATAGTCGAATTCAACAGATGTACCTGTAATGTTTAACGTTGGTTTTAAATCTTTCCATGCCTCAGGATAGATAAGCTTGATAGCCGAATCATCATTGTCAAAATCTTTAAAGGCTAAGCTACGTTCAAGAGCTGGTCGGAAGTCGATGGCTTGCCATTTTCCTTCAATTGGAACGGGGTCTTTTTGAGTAGTGCTTCCTTTACGTTTGAAGTGTAGTTCATAGTGAACTGGAAGATTATCTTTCTTCGCTTTTCCGTCAATCGTGACATAAAGCATGTCGTCTTTTAATTTGTAGTGATATGTGTTTGGCGAAACGCGATTTTCACCGAATGAGAAGAAGAATGAGTTTGCTACTGAAAGTCCTTCATCAAAGGTCATTGTTTTGGCACCTTGATCAATAGAACCCGTTGCTTCGTAGCTAAACACGCCAGTATCTTTATTCATGCTGACTTTGTATTTCTTAAAGTCGCCTGCGAATCCTTCATGAGAGTCATACATGACTTTTTTGAATTCTTCTTCAGTCTTGCCTCTAGCTTCTGTTGTGACAGTGGAGAAAGCTTTAATAAAGTTATCAATGTTATAGTCGTATTTAATCGTTGCCGTATTGTTTTCAATCTTCATATCCATTTTGAAGTCTTTAACAGATTCAAGCAAGTGTGCAAAGTGGATTCCATGGAGGGTATAGGCTCCGATGGATTCCGTTAAAGCATCGAGAGTATCGACTAATTCCCATTCGCCATCAATCGTTTCGACTTTTGGTGTTTCTGTTTTAGCGGTATTTTTAGAGCTGCTTTGTTCTTGAGAACAAGAAGCTAGTACGAAGACTGAGAGTAGAGCAACGAATGCTAAAAATAATTTTTTATAACGTCTAATCATCGCTAGACCTCCTTAAAATAGATTATCGTATTACGCTTATATTATACGTGCAACATAATCGTTTTGCAAGGGCTTTCAAACGAATCGCAATTTTGTTCTGTAACTTGACCGATTATTCAACATGAGAAACGGGGAAATTGTATGTAGCAGAGTATCCAATAGATGAGATTCTCAAGGCCTCTTAAATTAATTTATTTGTACACAAAAAAGCCCCTGAGAAATTCTCAAAGGGCAGTGAAATGACTAATCGCTCGTTGTGTCAGACACTTTTTTGAATTTCATTTCATAGCGAATAGGGTAATGATCAACATTGATGTCTTTTTCTGCTGGAACCTTCTCCAATGTCAATGTCAAGATATCTCCGTTAATTGAGTACTTATAAGTTGCTGCCTCTTCAATTTTTTCTCCACCATACAAGAGGAGGCCAAGAATATTTGGTGTTTCTGGGAACGTGATAGTTTGGTTCGTCGTGTCAATCGTAATATCCTTTAATACGCTCTTCACAATGAATTGATTCATATCAAAGTCGAAATGATGATGCTTCAACGTGCCAAAGTTCGTTTGATACGAGTGAAGGTTGAAATCGTAGTACACTTGTTTCGTCTTATCGTCTGTTTCAGTATCCTTAAAGAAGTTCTGTAAATAAGGATCGATAAATACTTTGTAATCTACAGTGTATTCATACGTGGCACCATTTCCTTTAATGTCCAAGGTTGGTACGATATTTTCAGCGCCTTTGACATAGTAGAGACGTGTTGGTTTATTATTGCTTTCTAGGTAATCCGTATACCCAGCAGCGCGTTCAGCGGTGTCTCTGAAGTTAAGAGCTTCCCATTTTCCTTCAAGCGAAACAGGTTTTTTCTTTTCTTTTGTAGCGCCAACGCGTTTGAAACGAAGCTCGAAGTGAGTGGGTACGTCCTCTACTCCTTTGACATCTACACTTAAGACGAGTAGTCCGTTCTTGAGTGAGTAGGTGTAAGATGTTTCTGCTAGTGGATTCGAGAGTGGGAAAGTTGAAATTAAAACCAGCCCTTCGCTAAACGTGACAGTCTTATTCGATTTATCGACAGTTCCTTTCGTGTCGTAGGAGAAGATTCCTGTTGATTCATCCAAGGAAACTGTTGAAGCTTTATATTTGTTTGAAAGCGATCCAATTATTTTGAAGAGGGACTTTTTAAATTCTTTTTCGTCAGGATGAATACCAGGGTCTATTTTCATACGGGTTTCTGCGTATTTATTCAAATCGAACTGATACGATGCATCTGCTTTCCCGTCTTCTATCTTCAAGCGGAAATCAAGTGTGTCAAACTGATTGAGTAATGTCCCGAATGTTGATGGGCTCATATTGATCGTGAGAAATGACTTTTGCACGGCATTGCGAATATCGATTAATTGCCATTTGCCGTCAATTGTTTCACTTTGTTGTTGAGAGAAATTCGTATTGACTTTTTCTTGGTTATTCTTACACCCCGTAATGATAAATACTGAAAAGAGGGTAAGTAAAGCAAGGATGAATTCTCTGCGATGCCTAATCATCGTTAGACCTCCTTAAAATAGATTATTGTATTACGCTTATATTATACGTGCAACATAAATGTTTTGCAAGGGCTTTCAAACGAATCGCAATTTTGTTCTGTAACTTGACCGATTATTCAAAATAAGAAACGGGAAAATTGTATGTAGCAGAGTACCCAATAGATGAGATTCTCAAGGCCTCTTAAATTAATTTATTTGCACACAAAAAAGCCCCTTGAGAAAATCTCAAGGGGCAGGGAGTTATTTAATTAGTTTTAGGATCTGAAACTTTCTTGAATTTCATTGGATAAACAAGATGAGCACCAGTTTCATCGTACGTTTTCTCGGCATAAATTGTAAGGATATCACCATTCAATTCGTAGTGATAAGTAATTGGTACGTCTGTAGAATTAATATAAAGAGGTAGAACTCCAAAGATGTTTGGAACTTCAGGGAATACGATCGTTTTTGCATTCTCGTTTAAAACCCCATCATTTAACGTTGCAGTTAACACTTTTGTATCGTTATCAAACGTTCCAGTTTGATGTTTAAAACTTCCAAATTTCTTTTCTCTTACACCTAGAAGGATGGCAGTAGCTTCTTCTTTTGTAGGGTATTTATCTTTATTCTGTTCAGCATAAAAATCAATATACTTGTTCATATCAGCACTATAAGAATAAGTTACATCTGTTTCTGTAATTCTTAGAGTCGGAACGATATCTTGGAAGGCTTCAGTAACCTTTAATCGACTATTAGCATCATCATAATAAATTAAGAAAGTACGTTCCACTGTATCTCTAAAATCTACAGCTTTCCAGTCTCCTTCAAGTGAGACTGGGGTCGGTGCTACTGTGGTAGTTTCTGCAACTGTTGTAGTCTCAGCGGTTGTTTGTTGTTGCTGTTGTTTCTGTTGTTTTTGCCCACATCCTGATACAAATAGAAGAGCAAGAAGGGAAAACATCCATAGGGAACTTTTTTTCATAATGTTCATGATTGATCACTCCTTCTAATGATTGTCTCCTACGTAGTTGAAACGAAGACGCATTACTCTAAAATGACTTTGTTCATCTTTACCTTCAGCATAAAGTGTTATTTGCTTACCTTCAACGATGTAAGTATAAGTAATGGGTACAAGCGAGTTATACGTGGTTCCCATAACAATTCTACTTAAAAATGTAGGTGTTTCAGGGAACGTAATAGTA
>CABSQC010000017.1 GCA_902479835.1 uncultured Streptococcus sp.
TCCAAGTCCATCTGAGTGACCACCAGCATCCAAGTAATTCATTTCTTCATAAATTCTACTGAATACAACATCGGATCCCCCATCACTTAACTTATCAGCATATTCAATAGAACCAAGTTTATCAAAGAACTCATCTTTAGAATAATCTGCTTCACTTAAAAGTAATTTCACAACTTTTATATCTTGATCATTTTGTACTCCATCTAAGTAATACATATGTTCTGCAGATAGTTGTCCACTTGTTATCCTATTTGCAATATCAGTTAGACTTAATTGTGACAGATACATTGCATTATTTATCGCTGGTTGAAATGCTTTGATTGTCTCTGCATTATTCGTCAACGTTTCAGTGAAAGTTTTCCATTCACTGTCAATTTCTGAAGCAAGTTTTACTCGGTCAGTTCCTGCCGTCTTAAAACCATCAGTAGCTGTCGTTTCAATACTTGACAAATCAGGTGCTTCAACTTCTGCTGCTTCAGCTGCTGTTTTAAGTAAGTTATTCATCTCAGTGACTTTATTACTAATTTCTGTTGCCTGATCACCAGTATACAGCGTATTAAGATTATCTGACTCAGGTTTATCTGACCACATTCTCTCATTAAATCCATGTCCTGTCAGCGCCTCTTCATAGGTCGCTACAGTCTGAGCATAAGTTGCTAGTGCTGTTGGATATTGGTCAAATACTTGAGCCTGCAAAGTATTGAGTTTCTCTACAAATGCTTGTACCGCATCACCGTGTTGACCACTCAATGCAACCGAGTATGTTCTGTAAGATGTATTTGCTGCTGCTAAATAACTATCTGAGAACAAATAAATATTTTTTGCATAGCTTGCTAAGCTTGAGATACTTTCTACTTTTGGATATACCATATTCTACCTCCTAATCCTTTGCATTGGCCAATTCTGATTTTAATGCTGCTAACCCACATTCATAATCCATCCCTAATTGGTTGGCCGTATTTAATGCAGATGAGACAATCTCAATCATTTCATCCTGTTTAGCTTTTAATGCTTTATTAAAGACAGTAATGATGCTCGTATCACTTTCACCTTCATGATCGGACATATCTTTATACGGAATGCCCGCTAAATGATACGTGCTTTTTATATTGCTGTGACTTTTTGCCTTCCATTCCGCTTTAATTTCTGCAGATTGAAGTGATTTTAAGGCACTAGATAATTTCTCAATTTTAGCTCTTTGTGCAGTTACTTTTTCTTGTTGGGTATTGATTGCTGCTTGGATGTCTGCTTTACTTCTACTCATCTATTTCTCCTATATAACTAACTTGAATTTTATAAGCGGTCTTATTCTCAATAATCCATTGCTCCTGGAATTCAAGCATGGGCTCTCTACTATTCCGATTAAGAGGCAAAATAACATTTTGATCCACTACACGCATATCAAGTAACAATAAATCAGTTTGTTTCACCAATTTACTTGCAATATCAATTTTACCTGTAATCGATGGATCTGTTGTAACAAGGCAGGTATAACCAACCAAATGTCCCTTTTCAATAATAAACTTCAGATTCTCAACAGCTGTCATACTTAAACTTGAAACAAATGTTGCGTAATCATAAAATGCTATAATTACCTCACTGTTATCATCTTGTTCTTTCATCTTTTCAGTAATGCGATATGCCATTGCCTCTAGCATTTCTTCAACAGCTGATTTTTCTGAGATGATTTCATAGTCAGCTACGTTTTTCATTGTATGAAATTCCGGAGCAAAGACAATCTTCTTCTCATTTTCACCAATTTGCCTCATTACATACTGAATAATATTCGACATATGATCTTGTTTATTAGATAACACTAATAGATTTGTATCTTTACGCTTCCACAATCTAATAGTAACCGATTCTTTATCTAGACCTAATACAACATCACCATGTTCAATAGCTTCTCTATAACCTTTTCTAGATTTTAAGTCAACATCCGTCAATATCGCTGGTACCATTGGAATTGATTCTGGTGTGTACCCTGTCCAATATTGAGACATTTTTTCTGCTTCTTTACGAATCAGTCGAATCATATTCAACATATTTTCATTTTCAAAAGGTAAGAAAAGTTGAATAGGGTCGACTTCTTCTCTTGCAAAGAGAGCACGACCTTTGATATCTTCCATATCCCGATACTTCGTCGTTCCAACAACAGAAACTACATCACTCGAATCATTTTGTTTCAAAGTAAACTGCGTTTTGATATTGGAATGAAGCGCAACTCGAATATTTAATTGGCGACCCGACGTAAGAACGACATGAATTCCTAAAGCAATTCCTTCACGTGCAAGTAGAATGAGTAATTTATACACTGCATCTTCAAATGGTTCATCCTTCATTGCTTCAAAGTTATCTAGAATAATAAGTACATGAGGGATTCTGTTTTTAGTAAGTTGTTCATACAATTCAATTGTTGCAACTCCTGAACGTGATAGCAGACGTTTCCGTTCAGTATGAATATCTTTTAATCTAGTAACAAATTTATTTATTTTTTCAGCTTGATCTAAAGTAAAAATATCTGCCACATGAGGAAAATCTTTATACGGTGATAAACCATTTGTACCAAAGTCCAGCAAATATATTTCCAGATCTTCCGGAGAATAATTTCGAACAAGATCCAGAGTCATACTTTGTAGGAAAGTTGTTTTACCCATACCAGATCCACCATACAATGCAACATGTGTTTGAGTTAAATCAAGTGAAAGAACTTCTTGCTTTTGCAAATATGGCATATCTACGATACCTAATTTAAATTGTAGACCTGATTTTTTCTCCGCCCACATTTCTTTGAAATCACACTCATCCAGCGTGATCCGCTCTTTGAGTGGTGGCAACCATGGTTGGGCCACAGCTGCGATGCCTTCTTGTTGGTGCAAGTGGTTGATTTCCTGCACGATGACATCCAGCTCTGTTGGCACTTCCTTGATTTCTTCTGCCATATCCAGACCAGAGAGGTCTTGGTTGAGGACTTCGTATTGGCCCAGTTCATTGATCAAGTAGATGGTATGGTCTTCGATCCCTAGCTGGTCCTTCTCAGGCTGGTAGTCTGCTCCTGACCAGGCTGTTTGGAAGAGTTCATAGACTTCGTTATTTCCGACTTGGAGGTAGGCACGACCGGTCTGGGTGATCTCAGCCGCATCTGCCGTCCGCAGCATCTCCATAGAGTCGCCACGGTCTGCCACCTTGAGGGCTAGCTTGAAGCGGGAGTTGGACCAGATCTGGTCATCCACGACCCCAGAAGGTTTTTGCGTCGCAAGGATCAAATGCACCCCGAGGGAACGCCCGACACGCGCGATAGAGACCAACTCCTTGATGAAGTCTGGTTGGTTGACCTTGAGTTCGGCGAACTCATCACTAATCAAGAAGAGGTGAGGAAGCGGTTCTGTCGCTTCACCGAGTTTAAATTTCTTTTGGTATTGGTTGATATGGTTGACCCCATATTGACCAAAGAGGCGCTCCCGACGATGGATCTCCGCATTGATAGAGGCTAGGGCCCGCATAGACTGGGCACCATCCAAGTTGGTGATGGTCCCAAGCAAGTGAGGCAGATCCTTGAAGAGGTTGGCCATTCCCCCACCCTTGTAGTCGATGAGGAGGAAAGCCACATCGTGTGGGTGGAAGTTGACGGCAAGGCTCAGGATATAAGACTGAATGGTTTCAGACTTACCAGAACCGGTTGTCCCTGCGATCAAACCGTGGGGGCCATGAGCTTTTTCATGGAGATTGAGGTAGACCAAATCATCCTTCCCGCGCAGACCGATCGGCACTGCCAAACTTTGGTAAGGGGCATGGCTCTCCCAACGACTCAAGACCTTAAGATCATTGAATGTTTCCGCCTGGTACATTTCAAGGAAGGTCACCGAGTCTGGAATCGAGCTCTTAAGCTGTTGAATATGCTTCAGAGGGGCAAGGCCACGCGAGATGGCTTCCTTATCATAGCCTTCTGGGAAGTGATCCAATTGGAAGTCAAGTTCTCGAAGAACCCCTTCTTGCAAGAGCAATTGCCCTTGGTTGCGGTCTTTGATAGAGATAACGGTTTGGATATTTTCAGAAAGAGATGAGAGCACGTCTGCCACATAGATAATGGAGCAGCCTAGCTCTGTCGGATCCTCACGGAAGAATTCCATGATGACATGATCCAAAATCAAGGTTTCATCAGTGATGAGGACCACATAGTGCGGGTGGAAGATCTTGGTATCATTGGCTTTTTCTTCCTCTTTTTGCGCCTTGCGGAGCTTGAGGATCTGGTTGAGACTGTTCAAGACCTGATCGCGTGTCCGCTGATTGTAGACAAAGCTACGGACATTCATGTCTTGCAGAGTCGCATGAGGCAACCAGCGCATCCAATCCCAGCTTTCTTTTTCCTCTTCTGGAATGATCGGAATAATAGTCAGATCATGGTAAGAGTGAAAGACAGCTAATTGGGCAACGAGGAGTTGTAACTGCTCGAGCACAATAGGACGAGGGCCGACATACCCTACGGGACCACGATTAAGGCTGGCTACAATCGGAAGATTGTCGATCTTTTGGTGAGCTTGGAAAAGGGCATAGCCTTCTTCTTCCAAGGCATCTTTCTTCCCACTGCGCTCTTCCTGACCATATTTGAGCTCATAGCTGGTTGGAACCTTGCCCAAGCCCAAGCGATAGGCCAAAAAGTCAAAATGAAGCGGTGTTTTTTCGTAGATCCGTGAGTCATAGCGTTTAACCATCTTGGTCAAGTCTTCAATCGCTGGGAAATGGTAAAACATGCCTTCTCGTTGCTTCCGAGAGAGCTGTTCCAAGTCCTTGGCCTTGTCCTTGAGATAGAGATGGTAGAGCTCCACGCGCTCTTTCTTGTCTTCTTTGTATTTCTTACGATTCTTGAAGAATCCTTGGACCGAAAAGATCACACTGACCACAGACATGGATACTGTCGCGATGATGTAGAGCCCCCGCGGTTGGAAAATGGTGATCAAGAGGGTCACCCCAACCATGATGAGGGGTGGCATGATCAACTTCAAGAGTTCATCCGTTGGCTTTTGAGGCTCCGCTCCCGGAGGATTGATCAAGATCTTGTCTTCCGAACTCCGGTAGATGATCCGCGGAGACCGGTGGTACTCTGGATAGTCCTTGTAAAAGTCATAGCGTGAACGCAAACGCGGCACTAGATAAGGACTCACTTCGACTGTCCCTTCCACGCCAAATTCTTCCGGATAGAGCTTAAAGGTCACATCTCCAATAGCCAGTTCATCCCCAAAGGCCAGTGGAAAAGTCGCTTCACTGACGAGTTTGTGGTTATGGTAGAGTTTTCCAGATAAGAGCTGGCAAGTCCATGTCTGCTCTTTTTTTACAAGGAGAAAGCGCACTGGATAGTGCAAGCGCACATCTGCACCCTTTTCATCTGCTACGAGAATTTCTTCCTTGTCTAACAGTTCATAGGTATGGACTTCTCCTGTCGCCAAGTAGCAGACCACATCTCCAAGAATCTTGCTATTTTCAAGCACACCCTTGTCTTCACCATACTGGTAGAAGATTTCTCCTTGACTCCATTGGAAATGAAGGGGGTTTTCTTGCGAAGCCAGGGTCAACTGAGCTGTTTCTTGATTCGATACGGTCGCTGTTTTTCCCTCTTCTAGCGCTAGCTCATAGCGAAAACCTTTTTTATAGAGTATGATACGTTTTTTCATAGACTACTCCTTGTGGTCGCTAGACTCAGTCGAGCTTGCAGTTGTAGAAGACGAACTTTCTGTTGAGGAGCCTTCTGTAGATGAAGCTGTTGTTGAGTTGCTAGTGGAAGATTTGGTTTCATCTGTCTCTGCTTCCAAGAGTTTAGAGCGGGCATCCCAGTATTTCTTGTATTCACCCTCAAGCTCAGAGAGTTTCTTCTCGCGCTGTTCACCAGAGAGTTTTTCGCTATCACGTGTCGCCTTGATTTCTTTACGAAGGGCATAGATGATCAAGTCTGAATCGTCGATCCGCTTGGCTGTATCCAGCGCTTGGGTAAAGTCATGACGGCCGATATAGATCCAGTAGTGGAGATAGAGGCTGTCTGACTTGAGCGTGACGTTATTGAGGATGACCTTCTTTTGGTCCTCTGAGAAATTCAAGCCTTGCAAGTAAGACGTCGCCAACTCATATTTCTGTGTCGTTGGAAGACTGCTTGGAGCCACTCCTTCCAACTCATCGATCACACCGGTGTAGTCTACCTTGAGATAGGCTGTATCCGCTTGAAGCAACTTTTCTTTAAAGGGTGCTTGGAAAAAGACTAAATAGATCAAAGGCAAGAGTAAAAGGGCCACTACAGCTGAAAGCCACACTGTTGCCAACTTAAAGATTCGGTGTTGACGACTTGAAACCAAGGTCAAGGTCTTTTCTTCCTCTTCCTTGCGTTCTTGGTAGGCTTTCTCTAAGAGAGCTTTCATCTCTTCTAAGCTAGCGGCATCACGGATTTCCACCAAGAAATCTGGTAGATCTTCTAATTCGAGCGTGCCTTGATAGAGCTCCATGAAATCCCAGTCCCCAAAAAGAGTGACCGCATAGCACTTGGCCTGACGCAAGAATTCAACCTGATCCCACTTGCGTGGCACCATCATTCCCGGAACCCCGCGGTAAGCAATCTTGACTTGTGCATCCTTGGTCACAAACAAATTGACGGGATGCAACATAAAGGTCACTGGAAGCTCCAAGGCTGGCGCCAAATCCAAGACATTGATGGCTAGACGCAGACGGTCTGATACGGGTAATTCTTTGATTTCTTCTGCACTCAAGCCCAGCGCATCTGTCTGATAGGTCAGATGAATCTGGTCTTGATCGGCCGTCATGCTCTGCTCTAAAAACAGGGGATGATGGAGATCCAAAATCCATAAATTGCGCAAATCCTGGCTATCCACTTCTGAACGCTTGAGGTCCAGTCGCCAGCTGATTTCTTCTTTTTCAAAACGGAAGACTTGTTCTTCCAGTGTAAATTGTTCTTCTTTCACCTTACCACTCCTCAATCTCGATCAGATCACCACTCGTGATCGGATACTCTTGTACCACCTTGCCTTCATCCAGCAAGATGCCCTTATTTACCACGCGCAACTGATACTTGCTTCTAGGCTCCATGGCAGACCCAAAGATCTGATCCAATTCCCGAATCAAGCGTCGCACCTCCATCCGCGTTGGGATCCGGAGGTCATGGCTTGCACCATTCATACGGAAGGTGACATTGATATGTTGGTCCATTTAGGCCTCTTTTCTATAGATTCGATAGGAAATATAGCCAGCAATTCCAAAGAGAAGGGCACTCCAAGCCAGCATTTGCAAGGCTGGAATAAAATCCGCCAAACTGGCCGAATTGTCCTCCACATTGGATTCAAATTTAGATAATTTTTGATTTTCAGGCTGGAACAGGTCCGCTTCAGGCCCTGTTTTTTTCTTTCCCTTTATAGCAGAAAACAACTGGCCGTCTGAATCGGTCAATTGTTTCTCTTGCTTGCGTTTTTCATCTGCTAATTTTTTCTGATCCTTCTCATTGAAAAGAGACTCAGTCGCATCCAATTGGCCCCCGAGTGTCTTTTCCTGCTCTGTTTCAAGACGTGAGTTGTTGACCTGCAGACGATTATCAATAAAATCATCTGCAGAAACAACAACTACTGGCAAGAGACTAAAGACAAAGAGAAGATACATCATTTTTTTCATAAGCTTGATTCAATTTCCTTTGTTTGAGTAAACTTCTTTGGAATGAAGATATTGGCGACCGCCAAAAGTCCGAAGAAGACCAACAATCCGAAGAAGACGCCGATACCGGCTGTTTGTCCATCAAAGTAACCCGCAAACTGTCCTTCTAAAATAGAAAGGAGGTTGACATTTTTCACCAGTGCTGGAAGGCCTGACAAGGTCGCGGTCGTTCCGATCGCGCTTGATAGGTAGACATAACTGATCAACATGAAGAAGGCCAGTCCCATTCCAATCACACGGAAGTGTTTCAAGAGGAGGTATTGCAGTTGTACCAATACAAAGCTTGCTAGAACCGCTAAGAATACCCATGAAGGCACATATTCACGACCAACAGAGAGTTGAATACTTGAAATCATTCCGATCACCAGTCCAAGGATGAGAGAAAGTCCCACAAGGACACCGACAGACAAGAGATCAGACTCTTGCAAGCGATCCAATTTGAAACGATCCTTAACCTTGCGAATGATTGGCTGAGTCGCAAAGAGATAAGCTGTAAAGAGGCTCAAGATTTCTAGCATAAAGATCCAGATAAATGGACGGTAAACATTGATGGTCGCTTTCACAGAAGTAGATTTCTCTGCAACTGGATTTGACAAGAAATCGAGCAAGACTTCATTTGGCACTCCATTTTCATAGGCATTGTTGAAGACTTTACGGAAGGCTTCGACGAAGTTCCCGTTTTCAGACAATTCCTTATCGAATTCACCCATCAAGCTCTCTGCATTGCTAGACAATTTCTCTGTATTGCCTTGGGCTCTTTCCAATTCTTTGTTCAATTGGCTAAAAATTTCATTGGTAGAGTTGGCAGCGTCCACATTGCTACGAGATGAACTCTTAACACCTTCTGTCGAAGTCAACAAGGAGGTGTATTCAGAACCAAGAGCTGACAAGTCTGCATCCGTCTTGGTTTGAGCTTCCGTAACGGTTGCTTGTGCAGTTGAGATAGCCTCTAAGCGTTTTTGAAGGTCTGCATACTGCGTCAATTGATCGTTGATATTTTGGGTTAAATCCTTGTTAGTGTTTTCGATTGCTGCAAGGTTAGCCTGCAATTGTGGTCCCAAGTCTTGCAACTGTTTAAGTGTGCCATCTAACTGAGCTTTCACACTATTCGTAGCATCCCCAGATTCATCCGTTTCAATACTCTTACGGTAGTCCTTTATGTTACTTGAAACAGCAGCCTTCACGATGTCGACCAAAGCGTTTGTCAAATCCATATCCTCGATTGGATCATAGAGCGAATGACGAACATGGCTGTCATCTTCTGGATAGTAGGCATCGATCAATGCTCCTGCGCGTTGATAATCCAAGGCAATTTCACTGGCTTTCGACGCGTAGTTAGCGACAGCTGTTTTCAATTCATCTGCTGATACCGTCACACTGGTTGAAGAAACCCCATTCACAAGAACTTCAACATCAATTGCGCTTGGCATAGCTCCTCCATCTTCAGCGAGGTGAATTTGGATTTGTTTGCCATCTTTCAGTTCGACTTCCTGCTCGCCGCTACCTGCATAAGTCTGTCCATCATAGGTCCAAGTATCAACCTTGACTCCTGCTGGCACTTGGATGCTAACCTTCTGTTTTCCAGATTTAGCATTGAGAACATTCGCAACTGCCGTTGATTTGGCATCTACTTCTGCAGCCAAAGTTTTTAATTCATCAGCATTTCCATTTGCTTTCGCCATCGTCCCAGCAAAAGCACTATCAAAATTAATCGCTGCGTTGAGATTCCCATACTTATTCAGATTCAGACTAGCAGGGTCTAAAGACGGAAGTTTTTCAATCGCTTGACGAATGTCATCATCCGCTTTATCTCGAGCCTTGCTGATAGTTTCGATTTTTGGTTTTCCAAGCAAGGTACGAAGAGTGACTTTGTCTCCTTCTTTTAGACCATAGTAGTCAAGGATCTTCGCTTTTACAGAAGACTCGATGTTATTTTCGTGCTCATCTAATTTGTCGCGTTCTGCCTTGATCCCTTTTTCGAGGTCTGCCACACGATCATTCACATCTTTTGTCAAGCCTGCATAGGTCTTGGTCCCTGAAGCATCTCCTTCTGTTTCAGTTGGTTGACTCAATTGTTTGGTAATTGCTTCTTGGTTTTGTTGTAGATTTTTATACAACTCTTGGGTCTTTTCACTGACAACAGACTGGTTCATAGACATCAGCTGGTTCATGAACTCTTCATGGCTAATTTTATCCTCAGAGCGTTGTTTGATCAATGTGTCGAAGTTTTGACCGTACTGATCCTGAGATTGGGTCAACTGATCAAAAGCCTGGGTATAAGACTCAAGAACTGTCTTCAAAGCATTGTTCGACTCGACAGATGATGTCGACAAGCTATAGAGACTCGGGAAGATATTTTTGGAATCTAAAGCCGAATCCAGCAAGTTGCTTCGGTAAGAACCAATGTTGGTCGATTGGATCTTGTTACTTGTCTCCACGTTTTTCTGAGCTGTATAAAGGTTGCTTAGAATGCTGACCATATACATATCAACCAATTGGCTATTCAAGTCTGAAACGATATCTTTAGCGACTTTATTGGCCTCGTTCTCAACCTGAGAATTTCCGGCCGCATTAACCTTATATGTCACCGTGGTCTTCTCTGCATTGACTGCGTTCACTTCCAAGACCTTCTCTGAGAAGTCACTTGGAATGACGATCATCAACTGGTACTTGCCATCTGCAAGCCCTGACTCAGCAGCTCCACGAGGGAGTACAGACCAGTTTTGCGAATTATCCCGTTCGATATTCTTTACATAGCTAGCCCCAAGGTTGTATTCTTTATCATTCAGTTTAACCGCCTTGTCTTCATTGACCACCGCAATATTGAGCTTGGTGTTTTCTGTCGTTTGTACGGTCTTAGCTTCGTTTTGCTTTTGGTCCTTTTGAACCGTCGTATAAAGCCCCACTACAGATCCCATCAAAAGGAGTACAACTGCGCTCTGACCAATGTATTTTAACCATTTTTTATTTTTAACTTCCATACCTTTTCCTTTTTCTAATTCATAGATACAAAATAGGGGTTAGGAATTAAGAATCTAACCCCTATTTTCTATATATCAAAAGACAAAAGGGTGATCTACCTACAAGAAGTAAGATCACCTCCAAGACTATCTTAGTGGATTTGTGCAGCGATATCTTGGTCAGTTTGTTCAACGATATCAGCAACTTTGATCAATTGAGCGTTGATGTCTTCCAACAATTGAGCGAATTGTTTGATTTTTGGAGACAATTCGTTGAATTGTGCTTCAAAGCTATCAAATGCAGATCCATCCCAGTTTGCGTCGATGACTTGTTGTTCATGAGTCAAAGTGTTAAGGATTTGATCGATTTCTTGAGAACCTTGTGCATAGCGTTGTGCTGATTGACGTAGTTCTTCTGGAGTTAATTTAATTTGAGCCATATGTTTCTCCTTTTGGGCTGATACCCTTATATTTTTTTCATAAACAATACATTTTAGTACGAATTAGTAAAATGCCAGATAACTGTATATTTTACCTTTCCCTCCCC
>CABSQC010000018.1 GCA_902479835.1 uncultured Streptococcus sp.
GTAGGCCGCAGCTCCAATAATAAAGAGCACAAAAATTGTAACAACTTCAATATTTTTGGACACAAACAATCCATACAAGAGGAAAACGCCGATCAAGGCATTGTATATTCCTTGATTTTTAAATAAAGAGGTCACAGATGGACGAGCGAGTTCTTCTTTCTCCATGTTGAAAACCCGACTGGTGGTATCAGATGTGGTTCGGATACTCTCCAAATAAAAAATATACAAATGCTCCAGTGCAGCAAGACTCGCTAAAATAATCGTCAGTAATGACATCGTAGATTCTCCTTTTTATTCAACTGTTATTTGTTCAATGCCAGATACTAATTTGTCCAGCAGGTAAGAAAATTGCTCTTGTTCTTGAGCCGTCAAAATCCGACTCATCTGTTCTTTCACCGCCACATGATGGCGAGGGGGATGTTTGACCAAACGATTATAGGCCGTATCCGTCAAATGAATTAAGATTTCCCGCTGATTCTTTGGATTTCGACTCCGATGGACAAATCCTTCCTTTTCTAATATTTTGAAATGCCGGGTTAAAGCCGCTGGATCAATCTGCAAGCGCTCCTGAACCGCGATCTGATTGCAAGGTGCTTGTTCTAATAAATCCTGCAAAATTTGATAACGTGTTAAGCTAATCCCTAGGCGCTTTTCAAAGAGTTGCGTAGTTGTTTGATCTGCCAAGCGTAGTTGGTAGAGCAAATCATTTATTTCTGCCATATTCCTTCTCCGTATTATTTTTGATAAATCAATAATTGATTAGTCAATCATAAACTTTTTCTTCTATCCTGGCAAGAAAAAAAGCTGGCACTGTTTTTTCGCACAAAAAAAGCCGCCTGATTGGGCGACTCTTAGGGAGATTATTATGAAAAAGAAAAGTTTTAGGATTTTTCTAAACAAAGTTAGGAGGTCTTTGTTTATGCTTCTATTATAGCGGACATTTCTTAAAGAAAGCTTACGACTTTATTTCAAAATGAAAACAAATTCTTTACAGATTCTTTTCAGCGTTTAAAATAACTGGAATATCTAGTAAGGTGTTCATCTGATGATTGCCTTGATAGTCAGACGTCAAGAAATTGATACTCTGAATCTGGCTATTTCTTGCAAAGTCAATATCCAGGCTCCGATCCCCAATATAATAGGTCTTTTCTGGCTCCAACCCGTACTTCTCCATCAGATACATGGCAGCTTCTGGGTCAGGCTTGCGGGCAAAACCACTTTGACTGGTCAAAATCTCTGTAAAAAAAGATTCCAAGCCCAAGTCCCGCAGGATGACAAAGGCATTCTCTCCCTTATGGGTATAGACAAACTGCTCAATTCCAGCATCCTTCCCCCAGGAGAGGACATCACGCACCCCCTCCATCAGAAGGACCTGGGCATTTTTCTCTGCTAGACTTTCTGCTCGACGCTGATTTAAGTCCGTCACATCCAGTTGATACTCTGCTGCCACCGCTACTAAAAGATCTTGAACCGAATGCTTCAAGATGAAATCATTAATGCTGGCTCGGTCAAAGGGAAGCTGATAAGTTGCATAGGTCTCCTCAAGACCTGCCAGAATAGCATCATAGGAATCTAGCAAGGTCCCATCCAAATCCCAAATAAAGGCTCGTTTTGTCATTTTTTCTTCTCTCCTACTTTTCGTCTATATAGCTGACTCAAAAATAGCCAACGGAAGCCATTGTCGAGCAGCGTCCCCGTCCAGACCCCTGGAAGGCCAAAGCCAAGGGTTACTCCAAGCAGATAACCGGCTCCAATTCGAATGACCCACATGCCAATCGTCGTCGCATAAAATGGAAGCTTCCCATTTCCCAAGCCTTGCCAAACAGCTGTATAGATGACTGTCCCTGCCGTAAACGGCGTTCCCAACAAAGAAAAGAGGACAACCGATAAACTAGCTTCTACTGCTTTTGTATCTTGGGTGTAGAGATGGGTCAGAAGGGTGCCCCCAAAAAAGATTCCCAAGGCAATAGGTAACATTAACACGAAGGACAAGCAGTAAGACTGCTTTCGAAGGCGGGCAATCTGCTCAAGATCACCTTCACCCAGGCTCCGTGCCACGAGCATGACCGTCGCTGTGGCCACTCCAAATACAGGCATATAGTTAAACTGGGTCAAGGTCTCTCCGATGGCATTTCCTGCGACTGCCTCGGTCCCAAAAGCAACCACGATCGCAATGATCACCACATCTCCAGCTCGCATCATCAGCCGCTCCCCGGCAGCTGGAAGCGCTAAGTTCAAGAGCTTACGATCCAATCCCCAACCAAGGGGGGCAAAGGGTAGCTGGACCTTTTGCCACAAGAGGATGACGCCCACCAGACGGGCCAGCACTGTCCCCAAAGCTGCACCAACAATGCCCCAACCAAAAAGGAAAATGGCTACAGAGGAGAACAGAGCGTTTAATAGATTGGTCAACAGGCTCACATACATAGGAAGACGTGGATTGTTGGCCACCCGAACCAAGGAGCCCAAGGTCGTCATCAATCCTAAGAGAACTATGGTCCCGCCAACCAAGGAAAGGTAAATCCCCCCGCTTTCGGCTACTGCAGCTTCAGTCCCCAACAGCGAAATCATCTGGCGTCCAAATAACAGCGAAGCCCCTCCTAAGAGAGCACTCAACAACAAGGTCACCTTTAGGGACTCTGTCGCATGGTAGGCAATGTGGTCTTGATTTTTTTCACCCAAACTTTTGGACATGACACTGGCAACTGCCGCACCCAGTGCCAAAAAGATGGCCTGATAGATGGTGATGATGTTCCCTGCGACGGAAACACCTGAAATGGCAATCAAGCCCAGGTGAGCCACTAAATAAGAGTCCACCATGCCCATCAGCATTTGTAAGAAATTTTCACCCATGGCAGGAAGGGCAATGTTTAAGATTTTTTTGTATGAATTCATGCGTATATAAAAGAGCCAAACGGCTCTTTTGATCTTTCTAATAGGGAGAATTACAGTCCCAAGTAGTCTTCTACGGCTGCTTGCATGTCTTTAGCAGCTACGCTTGTACGATGGCGAACCGGCGCAGTTTCAAGACCGTCTACAGCCGGTGGCACAGGAACACCTGAGAGGGTGTGCAATTTGGCCAAGGCTTCGAAATCGCCTAGACCTGTCTCGCCCGTCACCGCTTCTACTGCCACAACTGGGAATTTATAAGGACTTGCTGTAGAGGCAATGACTGTTTTAGCAGCATCCCCTGTTTGGGTCCGGTATTTTTGATAAACGGCTGATGCTACAGCTGTATGAGGGTCTTCGATGTAATCAGACGCTTCATAGACCCGCTTGATCTCTGCAGCAGTTTCTGCTTCATCTGCGTATGCAGCCGCAAACAAATCTAAGATATCTTCATCAAAGTTGGACAATTGGTATTGACCTGTTGCAACGAGGCTTTCCATCAACTCTTTGGTCTTTGTGGCATCATTGCCTACCAAGTGGAAGATCAAGCGTTCCAAGTTTGAAGAGACCAAGATATCCATCGATGGACTAGTGGTCACCTTGAAACTACGTTTCTTATCATAGACACGTGTTTTGAAGAAGTCTGTCAAGACATTGTTCTCGTTTGATGCACAGATCAATTTCCCAACTGGAAGACCGATTTGTTTGGCATAGAAAGCTGCCAAGATATTTCCAAAGTTCCCTGTTGGAACGGTGAAGTTGACTTTTTCTCCCCCTGTGATTTGACCTGTCTTCACCAATTGCGCGTAGGCATATACGTAATAAACAATTTGAGGCACCAAACGGCCGATATTCATGGAGTTGGCTGATGAGAATTGCATCTTGTTGGCTGCCAATTTTTCACGTAGTTCAACATCGTTGAACATATGTTTGACATTGGTTTGAGCATCGTCAAAGTTTCCATCGATCGCGATGACATGAGTATTGTCCCCAGTTTGAGTCGTCATTTGCAACTCTTGGACCTTGCTGACACCGTCTTTTGGATAAAAGACAATAATTTCAGTACCTGGAACATCGGCAAAACCTGCCATGGCAGCTTTACCAGTGTCCCCGGATGTCGCTGTCAAGATGACGATTTTATTTTCCAGACCGTGCTTTTTAGCTGCTGTTGTCATGAAGTAAGGCAAGATCGACAAAGCCATATCTTTAAAGGCTATGGTTGAACCGTGGAAAAGTTCCAAGTTGTATTGGCCATCGAGTTTGACAAGCGGAGCAATGGCTGGCGTATCAAACTTGCTGTCATAGGCATGAGAAATACAGTAGTCCAATTCTTCTGCCGTAAAGTCATCCAAAAAGGCTGATAAGACAAGCTTAGCCACTTCTTGGTAAGAAGCGTCTTTGAGGGTGTTAAAATCTAGCTCCACTTGAGGATAAGAGACCGGAGTAAACAAGCCGCCATCTGTTGCCAAACCTTGAAGGATGGCTTGACTAGCTGTTACAGTATTTTTTTCATCTCGTGTTGATTGATAAACTAATGTCATGACTGTTTCATTCCTTTACTAGTAGTCTTCTCATTATATCATAAATGTCAGAAAATTTAACGGCTTTTCGCCAAATCTTGGCAAAGGTCGGCAAACAGAAGCTAGATAAAAGAGAGCAGGCGCAACGACTTTGCTCCTACTCCCATGCGAATCTGTTTTTCAGGTGTCTGCAAGACTTGATCAAGCTAATCCCAACTCTGCTAAAACAGATGGGAAGTCTTTCTTCAATTTTTCAAGAGCTACCGTTACTTCTTGACGAGTTTGGTTATTTTTCACAGTAACTTGACCGCTCTCAACTTCACTACTTCCTAAGGTAATCAAGGCTTTGGCCGCAAAGACATCTGCTGACTTAAATTGTGCCTTGAGCTTGCGTCCAAGGTAATCACGTTCTGCCTTGAAACCTTGGATTCGAAGGGCCTGAACCAAGCTAAGCGCTGCTTCATTGACCTCATCTCCTAGGACAGCGATATAGGCATCTAGGCCTGTTTCGATCGGTAATTCAATGCCTTTCTTTTCAAGAACGAGAAGGATCCGTTCCACACCGATACCAAATCCAAAACCAGCTGTCGCAGGGCCACCGAAGTATTCCACCAACCCATCATAGCGACCACCTGCACAGACTGTCAATTCATTGCCTTCAATTTCTGTAATGAACTCAAAAATCGTGTGGTTGTAGTAATCCAAGCCACGCACCATATTGGTATCGATGACATAGGCTACACCTAAATCTTCTAACATCCGACGAACCGCATCAAAATGCGCTTGGCTTTCTTCATCTAGATAGTCTAGGATGGAAGGAGCCTGTTCAACCGCGGCCTTGTCTTCTTTTTCTTTTGAATCCAAGACACGAAGCGGATTTTCTTCTAAGCGACGTTGGCTGTCCTTAGACAATTGATCCTTCATTGGCAAGAGGTAATCAATCAAGGCTTGACGATAAGCCTGACGACTAGCAGGGCTTCCCAAGGTGTTCAAGTGCAAGGTCACATTGTCAATTCCTAGTTCTTTCAGGAATTGCGCTGCCATGGCAATGGTTTCGACATCCGTTGCAGGATTGCTCGATCCAAAGCATTCTACCCCAATTTGGTGGAATTGACGCAAACGACCTGCTTGAGGACGTTCGTAGCGGAACATTGGACCTATGTAATAGAACTTACTTGGTTTTTGTACCTCAGGCGCAAAGAGTTTATTTTCTACATAGGAGCGGACAACAGGAGCTGTTCCTTCTGGACGAAGCGTGATATGACGGTCTCCCTTGTCATAGAAATCATACATTTCTTTGGTGACGATATCCGTCGTATCCCCTACTGAACGGCTGATGACTTCATAATGTTCGAAGATCGGTGTGCGGATTTCATCATAATTGTATCGCGCAAAGACCTTGCGTGCAAAGCCTTCTACATATTGCCATTTCGCTGAATCGCCAGGAAGGATATCCTGGGTCCCTTTTGGTTTTTGTAATTTCATAGCCTTCATCCTTTGTCTTACTTTTGCCTCTATTTTACCACAAATTCGAAGAGAAATGGAGGCTGGACCGAATTTCCTTCGTTCGACACGTTCAAATCCTCTTTCTCTTCTTGCCTTATCAGCCGAATTATGAGAAAATGGAAGCCATACTACACTGAAAGGAACTTGCGATGAGAGAGGATATCAAAATCAATGACCGCGCCCTGGCCCTAGAGAAGTCATTAATCGAAAAATTGGAGCTTGTATTTGATACCGATGTTGAGTTAGACGTCTATAACCTAGGACTGATCTACGAGATCCATCTAGATGAAACCGGCACTTGCAAGGTGGTTATGACCTTTACCGATACGGCTTGTAGCTGTGCTGAGAGCCTTCCGATCGAAATCGTCGCTCGCCTAAAAGAAATCGAGGGGATCGAAGATGTCAAGGTTGAAGTGACTTGGTCACCCGCTTGGAAAATTACACGAATCAGCCGATACGGGCGCATCGCCCTTGGCCTTCCACCACGATAACAATCATTACCATTTAATAAACGCAGTCAACTTAATGAAGGAAAGCCTCTTTGGAAATCCAATTCATAATAAAAAAACGAGGAACACCAACTCTGCCATCAGAGTTTGTTCCTCGTTTTTATAATGTTTAAATCCATTCAAACTTTTTCACTACCAGAATGGTCTAAGCCTGGTCAGCTTTTGGTTCTGGAAGAATTTGATACAACACAATCCCAAGAATGGTTGACGTTGCGACACCCGTGATTTGAAGACCACCGAGGTCAATCATCAAACCACCGATCCCTGATACCAAGATCACACTTGCAATCAAGAGATTCTTTTTATTATCAAAATCAATCTTATGTTCAACTAAAATTTTCAAACCGCTAGCAGCGATAACCCCAAAGAGGGCAATAGACAAACCTCCCAATACAGGAGTTGGAATAGAGTGCAAGAGTGCTGATAGCTTCCCAATAAAGCTCATGACAACCGCAATCACTGCTGCGCCTGAAATAACGTAAACTGAGTAGACCTTACTAAGGGCCATAACCCCAATGTTTTCCCCATAAGAAGTTACCGGAGGAGCTCCAAAGAATCCAGCAATAATCTGTGCCAATCCATCACCAGTAAGCGTATGGTCAAGCCCTGGATCCTTGAAGTAATCACGCTCAGTCAAACTATTTAAAACCATGAGGTGGCCAAAATGTTCCGTCATGGTCACAAAGGCAATCGGAGCCATGGTCAAAATCGCACTGGGATAGAGCTTAAAACTATAATCCACAAATGGAATGTCAAAGTTTGGAACTTGAATCCAATGCGCCGCACTTACCTCTGAGAAATTGACAAAACTATGTCCTGTCAGCAAACCAAGAGCCAACGAGAAAATATAGCCCACAATTAATCCAAGTAAAATTGGGACGACACCGACAATCTTCTTGCCATACATGTTAAATAGAATAACCGCAAAGAGGGTCACCATCGAAATCAATAGAGCATAACCGCTATAGCTTTTATTTAAGGTTGTCGCATCAGTGACTGCATTCGCCGCAAGACTCAAACCAATTACCATGATAATAGGACCAACCACGATTGGTGGAAGGACCTTATTAATCCAGTCTTTACCCGCATGCTTAACAATCAGAGCTACAAACAAGTAGACCAAACCACCCGCCATGGCACCTTGGGCAACTGCTGCGATTCCATCTGTCTTCATCAACATCTGCATAGCAGCAATATAAGCAAAACTAGACCCCATATAAGCTGGAATCTTATACTTGGTCACGGTTAAGTGAGCCAAGGTTCCCAAACCAGATGAAAACAAAGCAATGGCAGGATCAATCCCAACCAAAATCGGCACCAGCACTGTCGCCCCAAACATGGCAAACAAATGCTGGAAAGATAAACCAACCAATAAACCAGGTTTTGGCATATCATTCACATCATATTTAACGTCATTCACGATCGTAAAAACCTCCTAAAATTAAGATGCGACAAGCTATGGCTGAACAAAAACGTCTACCTTCGATGAGCAAATTGTAAGCGAGTGCTTCATGCTCCATCATCGACGATTTCTTTTTTATCAAACCACTTTTCAATATACAAAAAAATCCCCCACAACAAGGAGATACACAAAATATAGGCTGGTCTTCCCAGGCCTTTCATTTCCATAGCTCCTTGCCTGCCTCTCTGGACAGTATTAAAGGATTGATTCGATTAGTCACAATTATAGCAAATTATAGACGGATTTACAAGAAAAATGACAGATGATACACTCAAATCCCCAAAAAAGTAATATTCATACGATTCAGCGACAGGGTTGAAAATAGCGACTTTGAGCCAAAAAAGAGGCTGGGACAAAAGTCCTAGCCTCTCAATTATTTTTGGATTGTCGAGCAAGACGCAGTGGTTGAGTGGGCTTTACTACACTGATTTCATCAGCTTTTACAGCCCTACTCAACTGTGCGGAGGTGGGACAACGAAATCGAATTCTAACGAATTACCGATTTCTGTCCCACTCTCTCTTTGGACAAAGTCGTCCTTGCAATTACTGTTTACCAGACTGTTCCATATTCCAGAAGTCGGTTACGGCACCACGTGATGCTGAAGAAACGATGTGGGCATATTTACCCAGAACCCCACGGCTATACAGTGGTGGCAAGGTTGTTTCAGCCTTCCGTTTCGCTAACTCTTCGTCTGAAACGTGCATGGTGATTTCTTTGGTATCTTGGTCTACTGTTACCAGATCCCCTGTGTGGAGGTAGGCAATTGGGCCACCAACCTGAGCTTCAGGCGCGATGTGTCCAACAACGAGACCGTAGGTACCACCAGAGAAGCGTCCGTCTGTCAAAAGGGCTACCTTGTCCCCTTGTCCTTTCCCAACGATCATAGATGACAAGGATAGCATTTCTGGCATACCAGGACCACCCTTAGGACCTACGAAACGGACAACAACCACGTCGCCATCCACGATTTCATCCGAAAGAACCGCTTCAATGGCAGCTTCTTCTGAGTCAAAGACCTTAGCAGGACCCGTGATGTTGCGGACCTTCACACCTGATACTTTGGCAACCGCACCTTCTGGAGCCAAGTTACCTTTCAAGATAATCAATGGACCATCTGCACGTTTTGGATTTTCAAGTGGCATGATAACTTTTTGACCTGGTGTCAAATCAGCGAAAGCTTCCAAGTTCTCAGCCACCGTTTTACCAGTACATGTGATGCGATCCCCGTGAAGAAAACCATTCTTAAGAAGGTATTTCATGACGGCTGGCACACCACCAACATTATAAAGGTCTTGGAAGACATATTTCCCTGAAGGCTTCAAGTCCGCCAAGTGAGGCACGCGCTCTTGGAAATCGTTGAAGTCTTCAAGGGTCAAGTCTACATTGGCCGCATGAGCGATCGCAAGCAAGTGCAGAGTGGCATTGGTGGAACCACCGAGCGCCATGGTCACTGTAATCGCATCTTCAAAGGCTTCACGGGTCAAGATATCTGATGGTTTGAGTCCCATTTCCAGCATCTTGACAACAGCACGACCTGCTTCTTCGATATCGGCCTTCTTATCCGCTGATTCAGCAGGGTGAGAAGAGGAACCTGGTAAGCTCATACCAAGGACCTCGATCGCTGTCGCCATGGTATTGGCCGTATACATCCCACCACAGCCACCAGGGCCAGGGCAGGCGTTACATTCCAGTTGTTTCACTTCTTCAGCGGTCATATCACCATGGTTCCATTTCCCGATTCCTTCGAAAACAGAAACCAAGTCGATATCTTTTCCATCGAGATTCCCTGGGGCAATGGTCCCACCGTAGGCAAAGATCGCAGGGATATCCATATTGGCAATGGCAATCATCGAACCAGGCATGTTCTTATCACAGCCCCCGATGGCCACAAAAGCATCCACGTTGTGACCACCCATCGCTGCTTCGATAGAATCCGCAATGATGTCGCGAGACGTCAAGGAGAAGCGCATTCCTGGAGTCCCCATAGCGATCCCGTCCGCAACCGTAATGGTTCCGAATTGAACCGGCCAAGCACCTGCATCTTTCACACCTTCTTTGGCCAATTTTCCAAAATCGTGGAGGTGGATGTTACAAGGGGTATTTTCCGCCCATGTCGAAATCACTCCGACAATCGGTTTCTCAAAGCTTTCATCGGTCATTCCCGTCGCGCGAAGCATGGCACGGTTGGGAGATTTTACCATGCTATCGTAGACACTACTACGATGGCGTTTGTCTAATTCTGTCATGTCATTCCTCTCGTTTCATTTTTTACCATTATAGCATAAAAGAAGGCCCAACGACAGAAGAAAATTCTTGAATTTTCAGAAAATTTCGATTAATTTGGTTGATGACCTTTTAATTTTTTCATCTTTTTTTGTCAAGTAACTTTACTTTACAAAAAAAATGTGTTATCCTAGTATGGTTGATGAAAATCAGTAGATTGAATCGAATATAAATACCTAAAGGAGAAATCAAAATGGCAGTACCTGCACGTCGCACTTCAAAAGCGAAGAAAAACAAACGTCGTACGCACTACAAAGTAACAGCTCCATCTGTAAACTTTGACGAAGCAACTGGAGATTACTCACGTTCACACCGTGTATCACTTAAAGGATACTACAAAGGACGTAAGATCGCTAAAGCTGCATCAGCTGAATAATAGAAGGGAGATACCATGCGCGTAAATATTACACTTGAACACAAAGAATCTGGTGAACGCTTGTACCTTACTTCTAAAAACAAACGTAACACTCCAGACCGTCTTCAATTGAAGAAATACTC
>CABSQC010000019.1 GCA_902479835.1 uncultured Streptococcus sp.
TCACTACATTGTCCGTGTTAAAGACGGATTTGATCAATCCTGCCCCCCTAGATGACATAGGCACTCCTTTCTAACGTGATCAATCGATCGCAATTTTAAATAGATATTTTTTCACGATATCTTCTTGTCCAGCATAGCCATTGGGCTGGTGAGGCTCACCTGGAAAGAAAATCGCAAAATTATGATAGCCTAGATGAAGCGGATAAGACTCCTGACAATGGACAAAACCGATGTCTGATGCTTCATCAAATGCGATAGCCTCACCTGTCACACGGGATCCATAACTCGAAAACTCATGCCCTTCTACTAATAAATGCAAATCGGCATATCTTTTGTGGTGTTCAAAGCGATCATTTTCTGCTTTGTTGAGTGTATTTTCTTGAACGACGAGAAAGACCTTATCCCCATCAATATCGTATCTCCCCAATTCAAAAGAATCTTTCCGATGCTCATAGAGAAAATCAATGGCCTGATCTAAATTGGAGTGGATTCCTTTGTAAAAGGTGATGTTTTTTAAATCATCAAATATCATATTCTCATCCTTTCGATACTTCTCAGCCTAGAAAACCGATCTGTACACAACTATCGTTTGTCCAAACAGACGACTTATCCTTTGACCGCTCCCATGGTAATCCCTTGTGTAAAGGATTTTTGGAAGACGAGGAAGACCGTAACGATTGGCACTGCAGCTAGGGCTGCCCCAGCCATGATCAAGCCATAGTTGGTGGCCATTTCAGCCTGCATGGTCGCTACCCCTAAGGAAATAGTCAAGTTTTGACGAGAGGTCAGCATTACCAATTGCATAAAGTAGTCGTTCCAGGTGTTGATAAAGGTAAAGATGGCAAGGGCTGCAAATCCCGGCTTGACAATTGGGAAGGCAACGCTCCAGAAAGTCCGCAACTCTCCACAACCATCGATCTTAGCAGATTCTAAGAGTTCTGTTGGGATGTTTTCACTAAATTGCTTCATCAAGAAGACCCCGAATGGCCATCCAACCAATGGTAGAATAACCGCTGCAAGGGTATCATGAATCCCCATAAAGTTAATAATCCGTACCAATGGAACTAAGACAACTTGTTTTGGAAGGGCCATGGCTGCAATGAAGACGGCAAAGAGAATTCGTTGCCCATAGAAGCGTTTCTTAGCCAAGACATATCCTGCCAAGGAAGAGGTCATACATACCAAGAGCATGGTTGCAAGGGAGATAAAGACACTGTTCCACAACCATTGTAGGGCTGGGTTTTGTACCATCAACTGTTGGAAGTTTTCCATGGTTGGTGTCTTTGGCCACCATTGAGGTGGAATCATAATGGTATCTGGTTGAGACTTAAAGGCCCCTGTCAAAATCCAATAAAATGGGAAAATAAACAAGACTGTCAAAAGGAGCAAAATGATCGTTGAAATCACTGTAAAGGCAGTGATGGGTTTCTTTTGTGTTGGTTTCATCTGAGGCTCCTTTCTTTAGTATTCTACGTCGTTTCCGAGGATCTTGAATTGCGCAAAACTGATAATGGCAATCATCACCGCAAGGAAGACACCCATGGTGTTGGCATAACCGTATTCAGAGAGTTTAAAGGCTTTTTCATAGAGGTAGTACATAAGGGTACTCGTTGAGTAGTTCGGACCACCAGATGTCAACAATTGGATCAAGGCGAAACATTGGAAAGAGTTAATGGTCGTAATGATCGCAATATAAAGGGTTGTTGGCAATAAGCTTGGCCATTTGATCTTCCAGAAAACTTGAAATTCTGTCGCACCATCCACACGCGCGGCTTCTACGAGGGAATTATCAATATTTCCCATAGCAGCGATGTAGAGGATGATCGGTTGACCAACTGAAGTGGTCAACAAAATAATGATGATGGCCATCAAAGCCCAGTGTTTGTCCCCCAACCAAGAAATGTTTTGGTTGATGACATGTCCAGATTTCAATACAAAGTTCAAAATCCCTGATAGTGGATCATAGATCCATTTCCATACAACCGTTACCGCTACACTCCCTGTAACAACCGGAAGGAAGAAGACGAAACGATAGAAGGAACGCGCAATAGCATTTTGATGGTAGGTCTGAGAAGCCACAAACAAGGAGAACAATACGACGATCGGAACTGATCCGATAACGATGATGACGGTATTGATCAAGGACTTCACAAAGACCTTATCCGCAAACATGCGGGAATAATTTTCTAAACCGACAAACTTGAAGGATGTCATCGAGTAGTTGAAGAAACTTGTCACAAAGCCCATGATCATGGGTGCTAGGACAAAGACCGTAAAGAAGATTAAAATGGGTGCTAGGAATGCGTAGGAAACGAGTGTCTCCCTCATTCGGATTTTGTTTACCTTCACAGTAAGGCACCTCCTAGTGTTCTTTTTCTATTTTCTTTTCTAAACATATCTTACGACTTAAGAAAAGAAGATCCAGAAAGAATGAAGACCCCTTCGTTCCATTCCAAAAAGAGAAATACGGATTCGAAGGGGCCTGCAAATTCTCGTTTCTATGAAAGACTTAGGTCTGCTTCATAGACTGATTATTTTTTCGTAATGGTTTCGTTTGCTTTTTCAGTAAAGGTCTTCAAAGCTGGTTCTGCTTTTTCATCCCCGTTTGAAACAGATTGCAACATTGGGAACCATAGGGTCCGCATTTCTGCAAAACCGTTGATCGTGTTGTAGTATGGTGAGTAGTATTTTGTCCAAGTGCTGATGGTTTCCATCCGTTTGTCATCGTACAACTTACCAAATGAACTACGAACTGGGAAGGCTCCTGTACGCACAACATCTTTTGGACCCCATTCTTTGTCGTCTGCGATGAACTGTATAAATTTCTTAGCAGCAGCAATTTTCTTTTCATCTTTATTATTGAAGACTGCAAATCCATTTACAAGGTATTCCAATTTTGGCTTGCCTGAGTCAGATGGGAATGGCACTTCTACTACTTCAACCTTACTTGCATCCAACAATTTAGCTTGGATACCGTTTTGTGAAGGCGCCCACAAGATGGTGTAAGAAGTTTGACCATTTGCAAAGTTTTGGATATCTGCTCCACCATCGAATTGAGAACCATTCATCATCAAGCCGTCATCGATCCATTTAGAAGCTTTTTCCAAACCTTTGACGAATTTCGCATCATCAGTTGTATACTTGGTTACTTTTTCATCAGTAACAGAACCGCCATAAAGGTTGGCAATGAAGGCACGAGTTCCTTGGTCTCCACCTTGACCATTACTAAAGAGTGATCCTGGTGTGTAGCCTTTGTCTTTCAAAGCTTTCAAGACTTTTTCAAAGTCGTCTGTTGTCCAGCCTTCTTTGACAAGATCCAACACGCCTGCATCTTTGAGCATCTTCTTATTCATCGCCATGTAGAATGGTGCTGAACTAATTGGATACATGTAAGCTGTGTCACCTGCCTTGCTGGCTTGGATGATATTTTCATTATTGACATCTTTGACAAAATCTTCTGTAAAGAGATCGTTCAAATCAGCCAATTTTCCATTTTTACCATACTGAATGATCCGTCCAGGTGCATCAAAGAGCACATCTGGAGCAGTTCCTGCTTCAATAGCCGTTGTGATCTTTTCAGGACCTGACTTGAAGTCAATCGTTTCCAAATTCACGTGGATATCTGGATTCGCTTTTTCAAAAGCTGCAATAATTGATTTTTCGTAGGTTCCGACACCATCATCTGCTTTTTCTTGAGTAAAGACTGGGAATGCCCACCAGGTAATTTCTGTTTTACCAGAATTTCCTCCAGAAGATTCTGATTTTGATCCTCCGCCAGAGCCACAAGCTGCGAGTGCTAGAAGAGCTGCACCAGCTACCAACGAGCACAATACTTTTTTCATTTTCATGTGATTTCTCCTCACGATTTGCGGTAAGATTACTCTTACAAGGGGTTATCCTCAATGAGGACGCCTATTCTTGTTCATGTTTCAGATTCGACTACTCTCTATTCGGTCTCCTCCTCCTTCAATCTACTGTTTTGTTTACTCATTTTAAGGCTGCGACGAAGCGCTCTGTAATCTCTTTTGGTCGAGTAATGGCACCACCTACAACGATGCCGCGAACCCCGAGATCATGGATTTTCTTGGCTTGATCCGGATAGTGGATCTTGCCTTCTGCGATGACATCTACTCCTGCTTGGCAGAGACGATGAATCAGTTCAAAATCTGGACCATCAACCTTTGGACTGTAGTCCGTATAGCCCGAAAGGGTCGTTCCGACAAAGTCCACTCCCGCTTCGACAGCTGTCAATCCTTCTTCCAGAGTAGAGATATCAGCCATCAAGAGTTGGTCAGGATATTTCTCTTTGACTTGATGGATAAAGTCACTAATCGAAAGGCCATCATGACGCGGCCGTTTGGTACAATCAAGCGCAATGACTGCGATATCCAAAGCTGCCAGCTCATCGACTTCTTTCATAGTCGCCGTGATAAAGGGTTCTTCAGGTGGGTAATCACGTTTGATAATCCCAATGATCGGTAACTTGGTCACTTCCTTGATTTCCTTGATATCCCGGACACTATTGGCTCGGATTCCGACAGCTCCACCCTGTTCAGCCGCTTTGACCAAGAGAGGAATGACTCCTCCTGCTTCTGTATAGAGCGGTTCATGAGGGAGAGCTTGACAAGAAACAATGATGCCGTCTTTGATTTGTTCAATCAGTTCATCTTTTGTAATCTTTGACATAACTCCTTCTCCTTTGATAATAAGGCAACTCGAGTACTTGTAAATTGATTATAATCTATTTTTAAAGCGCTTACAATATTAATCGTGCAATTGGATTATAGTTTCACATTTTAGGGAAAAATAAAAAGATCTCTGAAACTAGTTTCAGAGATCTAGGACATGGTGATTCCCTAAGCCATCTTTTGAGTCGCTTTTTCCTTTACAACAAATACAAAGCCGATAGAGCCGACGACGGCTCCAAGCAAGATCCAATAGACCATATCCGATGAAGTAATTGGGCCTGCCAAGAGACCTGCTAATAAAAAGAGATTGATATACAGTCTAGTATCGCGATAGAAGGTCCAATTGAAATGGTAGCTACCTTCTGGGTACTGCCGTGTCGATACAGACGGTTGAAAGACCTGCAGAAGAATCAAAATCCCTACAAAAGCAAGATAAGCTAGGCTAACTACCGAAAGCGGAGCCTGCATCGTCATAACCACAGCTACTATAAGCAAGACCAAGATCCAGAAATGGAAGTCCATCCAGAATTCACGATGATAACGAAAGCCTTTCATAAGATCACACCTTTCTCTTTATGTAATCATTTTCTGCACTTATATTATAAGACATCAAATTTATTTTGCAAGGAATCATCGGCTATTTGGGGTTGAAAATAGGACCAGAATTTCTCTGGTCCATCTAAAAAAACTATGAACAAATATTAGTTGCCACTTCATTCACTGATATCATTTTCGATAATGACCTTGAGTGCATGGTTTTCACCCGCATGTTTAAAGACATCATAGGCCTTTTCGACTTCTGAAAGTTTGAAGTGGTGGGTAATGAGCTTAGTTGCATCGATCTTGCCAGATTTTAAGACATTGAGCAACATTTCAGTGGTATTAGCATTGACAAGACCGGTGTTGAGGGTAATGTTCTTGATCCACAAATCGTCCAAATTGAAGCTAACTGGTTTTCCATGGACACCGACATTGGCGATGTGACCGCCGACAGAGATGACGTTTTGGCAGACATCAAAGGTAGCAGGATAACCCACACATTCCATTGAAATATCGACACCACGACCATCCGTCACTTCATTGATAAAGGCCTTGATTTCCGCAATATCGCTGGAGCAAATGGTATGCGTAGCTCCAAATTTCTTGGCTGCTTCAAGACGAGATTCGGACAAGTCCACCATGATAATGGTAGCTGGTGAGAAGAATTGAACGGTCAAAAGAGCCGCAAGGCCAATCGGACCAGCTCCAACGATACAGACATTGTCCCCTGGTTTCACATGAGATGGAAGCACCCCAATTTCATAAGACGTTGGGAGAATGTCTGAGAGCATGACCAAGGCTTCGTCGTCCACAGTCTCAGGCGCATGATAAAGACTACCATCAGCATGTGGAATGTGGACATACTCTGCTTGGGTTCCGTTGATCAAGTGACCCAAAATCCAACCACCATCTTCACAGTGAGAAGGCAAACTACGTTTACAGTAGTAGCAGGTATTACAAGCTGTGACACAAGAGATGATAACCTTGTCGCCCACCTTGAAGTTATTCACTGCATCGCCGACTTCTTCGACGATCCCGATTCCTTCGTGGCCTAAAATTGTGCCTTCCTTACAAGCTGGCACATCTCCTCCTAGGATGTGAAGGTCTGTCCCACAGATGGTTGTCTTCAAGACACGCACAATGGCATCCGTTGGATTTTTGATCATTGGTTTTGGTTGATCCAGCAGTTGCAGATTGCCTGCAGATACATAAGTTGCAGCTTTCATAAGCGACTCCTTTTCTTTGTTGGTTTGATAAAACCATTTTATTTTCGTTTCTTTGTGAATATTATAACATATTAAGTAAACGCTTACAAGATTTTATGAGCACATTTTTAAAAGTTTTTTGAGCAAACAAAAACATTCCTCTTATCTCTACCAGAGGAATGTTTCAATCACCTTGTTCTAATTGTTGGCGCTGCTTATAGTACTCTTGCTGCTCGCGCTCACGTTCTTCTTCTAAACGCTCTTCATAGCGCTTTAGTTCTGCCTCAAACTCTTCTTGCAAGGCAAATAAACGCTCCAAGCCACTTTGAGCCTCCGCACTTGGGGCTTGAAAATGCAGGGCACTCAGCCAGTCTACTAAATTTTCTGTATGTTGGCGGACATCCATACGCATATCCGCATAATCCCACTCCAACTCGCTAAGTTTCTGGTTGAAGCGGTAATGTCGATCTTCTAGTTGTTCTAATTCACTATTTCCTGAATGGTACATCACATACCTCCTTTAATCGGACTCAATAAAATCGGCTTTTTCACTGATTTCAGTGCTGCTTCTGCCGCGTCCGCTGCTCCTCCTGTAAATCCATCTTTCAAATCATTAACTAGAGTTGTTGTAGCAAAAGAGCGCATTTTTTCGGATTGACCGCTCAAAGTCACCTGCAAACTCATCCCTTCCAACATCATCAAGGCTTTTTGCGTTGCAATCAAACTTCTGATCGCAATCCGCTCTTGCTCCTTTTTAATCTCTCGATGGAGCTCCTCAATTCGTTCTCTGTCCTCTCCCAGGATCTCTAACATCTTTTTCTCCTACTTATGAAAATCAAAGGCCACTGCTTGTCCCTTATCCAAGTCCACCAATTGGGCTGATGCAGCTTCCAGTTGGCCTGCCAAATCTGACAGACGTGTCGAGTAGACCTTTGCTTGGGCCAGGTTTTCCGCCTCGACCGCTTGGTCCCAGCAAGTATCCATGGAGAACTCTCCTAATAGTTGCTCCACTTCTGCGTCTGTTAAAAATTGGGCCATGCTGTGGGCCATTTGTGACACCTCAGCGACCTTATGAGAAACCGTCTCCTTGGCCTCTTCCAGCTTATCCTTGACTTCTGCCTCAAAGGCAGTTGCTTGCGCTGAAGCATTCTGCGCTACTGCCAACACCAATTCCTCCCGCAATTGAATGGTCTGGGTCCCAGACGCGCTCGCTAGTTGCTGATGGAGGCTAGAAATGCTTGGCTTTTCCTGCCCATACATGGAGACCACCGAAGCAGATGATGGCTGATTTTCTGAAGTGGAAGTTTCCCGATCTCGTTGGGGCATTTCAATAATTTTCTGTGCCTGATCTTGTCTTCCTTGCACGTCACCTTCTAACTCCATTTGAGATGGCCTCCTTTCTTGGATTTGTTTTTTCGTTTCCTATAACTGAAAAGGGATCATAACCCTTCAGCTACAGGCAGATTCACACACTATAGGGTAACATAAAATAGCTCGGAATGCTATAAAAATAACACAATTTCTGAAAAAAAGTCTAATTTTTATGAAAAACGGTTCGGAGGTCTGAAAAGCAAAAAAAGACAGGCAATCCCTCAGCTCCCTTTTTTCGATCGAAACCTGAAAAGGCCATCAAAAATCCCCCGCTCTTTTGAACGAGGGATAGCTGATAAACATCAGTTGTTCGTTGGCGTCTTATTTACGACGTCCTGGGCGTTCCTTGTAACCATAGTAAGCATCTTCGATGATTTCTTGCATATGGTCTACCATTGGAAGACGTGGGTTAGCTGGTGAACATTGATCTTCGTAAGCAAGGAAGGCCAATTCACGAGAATGTTTCTTCCATTCTTTTTCATCAACCCCTTGTGCTTTGAAGTTCATTTCAATACCACAGCGTTCACCAAGTTCGTACACAGCTTTTGCGTAAGCATCAACGGCTTCTTCTGGTGTAGAGCATGGAAGTCCTAACATACGAGCGATATCTTGGTATTTTTCATCTGCACGGTAGTAGTTGTACTTAGGCCATGTAGCTGTCTTGGCTGGACGTGTACCGTTGTAACGGATAACGTATGGAAGTAAGATCGCATTGGTCCGTCCGTGAATGGTGTGGAATTGCGCACCGATCTTGTGGGCCATTGAGTGAGAAATACCGAGGAAGGCATTGGCGAAGGCCATACCTGCGATGGTTGACGCATTGTGCATCTTTTCGCGTGAATGGAAGTCCGCATTCTTCACTGAGCTTTCCAAGTTTTCAAAGACAAGTTTAATGGCTTGAAGGGCAAGACCATCTGTGAAGTCGCTAGCCATTTGTGATACGTAAGCTTCTGTCGCGTGCGTCAAGACGTCCATACCAGTGTCTGCTGCAACAGATCCAGGAACTGTCAATACCAAGGCAGGGTCTACGATGGCTACTGTTGGAGTCAATGAGTAGTCTGCGATTGGGTATTTACGGTTGTTTGCTTTATCAGAGATAACGGCAAATGGTGTTACTTCAGATCCTGTACCAGATGTTGTTGGGATTGCGATGAATTTAGTCTTCTTACCAAGCAATGGGAACTTGAAGGCACGTTTACGGATATCCATGAATTTTTGTACCAAGTCACGGAAGTCCACTTCTGGTTGTTCGTAGAAGAGCCACATAACTTTGGCCGCATCCATTGGAGATCCTCCACCGAGAGCGACGATGGTATCTGGTTTGAAGGCACGCATGATCTCTGTACCACGTTCAACGGTTGTGATATCTGGATCTGGTTCTACGTCTGCAAAGATTTGGTAAACCACCTTGTTGCGACGAAGGTCAAGCTGTTCGATGATACGATCAAGGAAACCAAGCTCTACCATAGCGTGGTCTGTAACGATCATGACACGTTCAACGTCACGACATTTTTGTAGGTATTCAATTGAATCACGTTCAAAGTATGTTTTTGAAGGAAGTTTCATCCATTGCATGTTATTTCTCCGGCGTCCGACTTTTTTGATATTCAAGAGGTTGATGGCACTAACGTTGTCCCCAACAGAGTTGCGTCCGTAAGAACCACATCCAAGTGTTAATGATGGCAAGAAGGCATTGTAAACATCCCCGATACCACCGAAAGTCGAAGGAGAGTTGCAGATCACACGAATAGCTTTAACTGCTTTACCAAATTCTTTGGTCAATTCTTCATCAGCAGTATGGATGGCTGCTGAGTGACCAAGACCGTTGAATTCAACCATTTGGCGAGCTTTGTTAATTCCGTCTTCACGGCTTTCAGATTTCAAAACAGCGATGACTGGTGACAATTTTTCACGAGTCAACGGTTCTTTTTCACCAACTTCTTTACATTCTGCTGCAAGGATATTGGTTCCTTCTGGAACAGAGAAACCAGCTTGTTCTGCGATCCATGCTGCTGGTTTCCCAACGATGTCCGCATTCAATTTTGCACCCGCACAGTTCTTGCTGTTAGCTTTCACACCAAAGCAGAACTCTTCAAGAAGGGCTTTTTCTTTTTTGTTGACAAAGTAAGTGTGGTAAGATTTGAATTCTTCAACAAACTCATCGTAGATTTCTTTATCGATGATGACCGCTTGCTCAGATGCACAGACCATTCCGTTGTCAAATGATTTAGACATGACGATATCGTGGGCTGCTTGGCGGATGTTGGCTGATTTTTCAACATAAGCAGGTACGTTTCCGGCACCAACCCCAAGAGCTGGTTTTCCACAAGAGTAGGCCGCTTTCACCATGGCGTTCCCACCGGTCGCGAGGATCGTAGCAACTCCCTCGTGGTTCATCAGGGCACTCGTTGCTTCCATAGAAGGTTGGGTAATCCATTGCACACAGTTCTCAGGTGCTCCAGCTGCAATTGCTGCATCGCGTACGATTTGTGCTGCATGAGCAGATGATTCTTGAGCAGATGGGTGGAAGGCAAAGACGATAGGGTTCCGTGTCTTCAATGAAATCAAGGCTTTAAAGATTGCTGTTGAAGTTGGGTTTGTTGTAGGAGTGATCCCGCAGACAACTCCGACTGGCTCAGCAATAAGGGTCAAACCAGTGACGTCATCTTCTGAAATGACACCAACTGTTTTCGTGTGACGCATGTTGTTTACAACGTGTTCACAAGCGAACAAGTTCTTCGTCGCCTTGTCTTCAAAGACCCCACGACCAGTTTCTTCATATGCATGAAGAGCAAGCTCAC
>CABSQC010000020.1 GCA_902479835.1 uncultured Streptococcus sp.
TCCTCCAATGATGGAGATTCCTAAGGAAACCCCTGCCTCTCCAAGGGAGAAACTTCCGGTCGCAAGGGCTGCCAAGGCCACTCGAAAGGCAACTAGACCTGAGGCATCATTTAGTAATCCTTCGCCTTTTAAGATATTCGAAACCCGCTTTGGAAAGCTAAAGCGCTCAGACAGAGAAGCAAAGGCTACTAAGTCGGTAGGCCCAAGAGCTGCCCCAACTGCCATACAGGCTGCTAAAGGAAGACTCAGCCACAAGGAGTGGGCTGCCCAGCCCAAACTAATGGTGGAGATAAAAATCACTGGGAAAATCAAATAGAGGATGACCCGCCAGTGCTTTAAGACGGAAGTAATATCTGCTTCTTCTGCTTCTCGAAATAAGAGAGGGCCAATGACCAAGGCCAGAAAAAGCTCAGTATCCAGATGAAAATTTTCTTCTGGCACAAAGAGAGCCCAACCAATCCCTAGTAAAATTTGAATCAAGGGCAGAGGAAGGCTCGGCACAAGTTTATTCGTGGCATTTGAGACGATCAAAATCATCGAAAAGATCACTGCATAAAGGAGTAGTTCCATATCACTCCCTCCTTAGCGTTCTTGGCAACAGGTCTCAAATTGCTGTTTTAACTCCGCAATCTTTTGGTCTGTCTTGGTAACATCCTTGTGCTCAATCTTCTTTTGGCACCGTTCCATCTCAAGCGAAACCAATTTCTTTTTTATTTTGAGCATCTTTTTGGTCATATGAGCTTCATCATAAAAACCTATTGCACGCTCGTGGATGGTTGATTCGACAAAATGATGTCTCAATCCTTCGATTTTATTCTTTAAATATTCTTTATCCATGACGGTAGCTTTCTAATTTTTCGATCATGACCAAAAACGGTGGCTGATTCACTTGATTCAGTGTCCGGTAGATGGTCGCTGTATAGTCTTTTTGAGGAAGCTGACTAACAAAATCCAGCACCGCATCACGCTCGATGTCTCCCCCTTCATGACCATAATAGATCATAATAGCCATTCGCCCACCTTTTTCTAGGCGAGCACAGATTTTTTCCATCGCTTCAATCGTGGTAGCTGGAAGAGTAATGACCGATTTATCTGCAGACGGCAGATACCCCAGATTAAAAATAGCTGCTTTAAGGGTCTCCACATATTGGTCCACATGCTGGTGGCCATCCAAAATCAACCGGACATGTTGAAGTCCCAACTTTTCCAATCTTTCTTGAGTATTTACAAGTGCCTGCTCTTGAATATCAAAGGCATAGACCTGGCCTGCAAGTTGGGCTAAAAAGGCCGTATCATGTCCATTTCCCATGGTCGCATCCACCACCACATCTTCTTTGGTGATGACTTCTGCTAAAAATTGATGGGCCATTTCAAGTGGTCGAAGCATCAGCAGTCTCCTTTTCTTCTAGCTTACATCCTTGGGTACTTCCACGCCGACGCATTTCAGTTTCAATGGCGTTTAGGACTTCCCATTTGTTGAGGCTCCACATAGGGCCAATCAACATATCCCTTGGCGCGTCCCCTGTAATCCGGTGGATGACAATGTGTTTAGGGATGATCTCCAACTGATCACAGATGACCTTGACATACTCCTCCTGGCTCATGAGTTGAAGTCGTCCTTCATGATAGTCTCGTTGCATCCGTGTATTGGTCATCAAATGCAAGAGGTGTAACTTGATGCCATCAATTTCATTATCGGTCACACAACGGCGAACATTTTCCACCATCATCTCATGTGTTTCCCCCGGAAGGCCATTGATCAAATGGGACACGATCTCAGCCTTCGGCACCTGTTGGCGAATCCGCTTGACTGTTTCAACGTAGAGGTCATAACTATGGGCCCGATTGATTAATTGAGACGTCGCTTCATAAGTCGTCTGAAGCCCCAACTCAATCGTCACATGCATGCGCTCTGTCAGCTCTGCTAGGTAGGCCAAGGTCTCATCTGGTAAACAGTCCGGACGCGTACCAATGTTGATTCCTACCACTCCTGGTTCATTGATGGCCTGTTCATACCGCTCTCGAATGACTTCCACTTTATCGTGGGTATTGGTAAAATTTTGAAAATAGACCAGGTACTTCTTCACATCTGGCCATTTCCGATGCATAAAATCAATCTCTTTGTAAAACTGTTCTCGAATTGGAGCTTCTGGGGCCACAATGGCATCTCCTGAACCTGAGACCGTACAAAAAGTACAGCCACCGTGGGCGACTGTTCCGTCTCGATTGGGACAATCAAAGCCCGCATCAATAGGGACTTTAAAGGTCTTTTCTCCAAATAAGGTTCGATAATAATCATTCAAAGTATTGTAGGATTTCATACCCTTCATTATAGCAAAAAAAGAGTCGAACTCAAAACACGAGTCCAACTCCTAGTTGTTAGTTATTTTTGCTTCCCTGTAAAGCGCCATTGAAACCGCAAGCGATCGTACAAGGGGTACTCAAATTGCAAGACAGCAAAGCCCAAAATCATACTGCCGAGAACGTCTGAAGGATAGTGAACCCCGACATAAATACGGGAGCCCACAATGGTCACAATTCCCAGAATCAGAAGCCCCTGAAGACAATAGCGGGCCGCTTTGTTTTTTATATGCTGGCCAACAATGATGATCAAGCTTCCCAAAACAAGGGTAGACGCCAGTGAATGACCACTTGGAAAAGAAAAGCCTTTTTCCTCTACTAGATGAAGAATACTTGGTCTCGGTCTCTGGTAGATATTCTTCAGAAGAAGAACCAAAAGACCGGTCAATACCAGATTGCTCCCCAGAAAGAGGGCTTCGCTGTACCATTTCTTACAGGCAAAGACAGCTAGCAAAAGACCCACCCAGATGACAATGATCTTGGTATCCATGACATGGGTTACCTTGGTAAAGAAGGCTGTCAGTGGTGCAGGCAGATCGCCTCGAATAGTAGATTGAAGCGCGCTATCAAAACCAGTTAATTGTTGCGGGTAGAAACGAATCACATACCCGAGAATGACAAAAATGAGAAGGGCGAAGCTTGCCTTCGCCCAATGTTGTTGTTTATTTTTCATATTTTTTCAAAATCGGTTGCAAAAGAGTGTAGATCAATCCAAATGCGATGGCCCAAATCACTCCTTCGATCAGGTTAAACGGTGCAACCATTGCAGCTAAATAGTGGACAAGCCCTAGTGTTTTCGAAATATCATAGTTCATAAAGCGAGCATACAAAGGGATTGCATAGACATAGTTCACCAATACCATCGTGATACTCAAGCTGATCGTTCCAATAATCGTAGCCAGGATAAATCGGCCATGGGTCCGTTCCTTGTTCCAAATCCATGCAAAAGCAAGGACAAAAACAAGAACTCCAATGATATTGATTGGTAGTCCGATCAAGGTCTCAAGCCCCTTATTATTAAGAGCTAATTTAAGAACAGATCGGATCAAGGTCACCCAAACAGCACTTTTAAAATCCAACAAGACCAAAGCCAACAAAATGGCGATGATACTCAAATCAATTTTGAAGAAATCTATCAAGAAAGAAAATTGATAGAACATCAAAATAAAAGATAATGCGGATAAAACAGCCACTAGGGTCAGTTTACGTGTATTTGTCATAACAGGTTCCTCCAATTTTTTAAAAATTAGAGAAGCTGGAAAGACGTCTACCCCATCATTCTACTCTAAACTATTTAAACAAAGCTTAAACTAGAGAACATTCTAGTCACTTTAGCTGGTCCCCATTGAAAAACACCGCTAGTCAATCATAGCACCTAATGTTTTATTCCTATGCATCAGCTCTAAACAGATCAGAATAGCTGTCAGTCTATTCGTCTCTCGTCTTCTCCCATCCAGACTATACTGTCGGTTGTGGAGTCACACCACATCAGCTTGCGCTCGCGGACTTCTTTTAGAGTATGGAAATGGAGATTTTTCTTTTAAACGATACGACAAGCTGTGGTCATAACTTCTCGTTAAGCAAAGCTTGGCAACAAAGTATAAAAGGAAAAGAACATTTCCTAGTAAAAGTCACCGCCGGTCGGGAATCTCACCCTGCCCTGAAGACTTCTTAATCATAACAAAAAAAACTTGCCAAGGCAAGTTTTTGTAACTTGATAGATTACACCGTTCGTCTTTTAATTTTTCGTTCTTATTTGAGCTTGTCATGCTCATAACGATGGCTCAACTCCAGCCCCTTAAAACCTTGCTGGCGGAGCGCCTCATAAACAATCATGCAGACGGTATTGGAGACATTTAAACTACGAACATGCTCGTCATTCATCGGAATGCGAATAGTCTTCTCCTCGTGCTGGCGCATAAAATCTTCCGGCAATCCTTTGTCCTCGCGTCCAAACAAGAAATAATGGGATTTCCCATCCTGATAAGAAACGTCCGAATAAGTCTGATTTGCAAACTTAGACACCAAGTGCACCTGACCGTCACGCGCTGCTTCCATAAACTCTTCTAAGCTATCATAGAAACGGACATCCAGCTTGTCCCAGTAATCGAGTCCTGCTCGCTTCATCTTGCGATCATCGATCGGAAAAGCCATGGGACGAATAATATGTAAGGGAGAATTGGTTGCCGCACAGGTCCGTGCAATATTGCCCGTATTTTGTGGAATCTGAGGTTGGAACAAGACGATGTGGTTTTGAGCTGCTGACTCTTGGTAGTCCAGTTCTTCAATATTCATACTCGATCTCTTTCTGATAAAAAAATAGCCACACTGCCCGGAGTCAAGCTCAGCAAACAGCGTGGTTACAGCTTCATTAACTTAACTCACAACAGGTTTGAGGTAAATCAACGAAGGTACTTTTTAAGTATATCACTTTTGAAGCTCCTGTCAATAGTTTTTTTAGATTTTTTTAAGAAACTTTATCAAAGTTTTCGATCCCTCCTCATTCTTCTATTTTGACAATCTTTCCCACTTGTTCTTAGCTTGGTAAGATTCCTCCAGAAAGTCCTTAAAATAGATGAATTTTTCTTGAAAATAGAGTATGATAGAAGCATACTCTGGAGGTAATCTATGAAAATTATTGTTGTTGGTGGAGGAAAGGTCGGAACGGCCCTTTGTCGTTCTCTCGTTGCTGAAAACCACGATGTTATTTTGATCGAAAAAGACGAATCCGTTCTCAACCATATTACCAAACGGTTTGATATCATTGGGATTTTAGGAAATGGCGCAAACTTCAAGGTCTTGGAGCAAGCAGATGTTGAAGACTGCGATATCTTCATTTCCATGACCGAGTACGACGAAGTGAATATGGTTTCTGCTGTTTTAGCTAAAAAAATGGGAGCCAAAGAAACCATCGTTCGGGTGCGGAATCCGGAATATTCCAATTCCTACTTCAAGGAAAAAAATATCTTGGGCTTCTCCCTGGTTGTCAATCCTGAATTGCTGACAGCTCGTTATATTGCTAATATCATTGACTTCCCAAATGCCCTTTCTGTGGAGCATTTTGCAAACGGCCGTGTTGCCTTGATGGAATTTAAGATCAAGCCAGATAGCAATCTCTGCAATATGAGCCTATCCCAATTCCGAAAGAAATACGGAAACGTCATTGTTTGTGCGATCGAGCGTGGCAATGAACTCACGATTCCAAATGGAGACTTTGTTTTGCAACCCCAAGACAAGATTTTCGTGACAGGAAATCGGATCGAGATCGTTCTCTTCCACAACAATGTCCGACCTCAAGTCATTAAGAGCATGATGATGATTGGTGCTGGAAAAATTGCCTACTATCTCCTCAATATTCTCCAGGATGTGCGTCGCAAAATCGATCTCAAGGTCATCGAGGTCAATCGCGAACGAGCTGAATTCTTTAGCCAAGAATTCCCTGACCTCTATGTCGTCCATGGAGACGGAACTGCTAAAGACATTCTTTTAGAAGAGAGTGCCAATAACTTTGATGCTGTGGCTACTTTGACAGGGGTCGATGAAGAAAACATCATCACCTCCATGTTCTTGGATTCTGTCGGAGTCAAAAAGAACATTACCAAAGTCAACCGAACCAGTCTGTTGGAGATCATTGGCGATCAGGATATGACCAGTATTGTCACTCCAAAACGCATCGCTGTAGACACCATTATGCACTTTATTCGCGGGCGCTACAATGCACAGTTCTCAAACCTAGAAGCCTTGCACCATGTCGCAAACGGCCGGATTGAAACCTTGCAGTTTCAAATTAAGGAAGACAACAAACTAACCCAATATCCCCTCTCTGAATTGAAATTGAAGAAGGGCGTTTTGATCGCTGCCATTATTCGAAACGGCAAGGCTATTTTCCCTAATGGGGATGACCGTTTGATGGTAGGGGATCGGATTATCGTGACCACCTTGATTCAAAATGTCACTAAAATCTACGATCTACTTGAGAGGTAAGCCTGATGAATAGAAGCATGATTCGTTACCTCTTATCCAAACTCCTCTTAATCGAGGCAGGTCTCCTAATCGTTCCCCTAGTGGTCGCTGCAATCTATCGGGAACCTGCCAAGATCTTTGTCTCTATTGGAGCAACCATGGCCATCCTACTTGCGTTTGGCCTCCTTGGTAGTTTTCACAAACCTAAGGATTTTCACATCTATGCTAAGGAAGGAGTCCTGATTGTAGCACTTTGTTGGATCCTATGGTCCTTCTTTGGTGCCCTTCCCTTTGTCTTTTCGGGCCAAATTCCAAACATTATCGATGCCTTCTTTGAAGTCAGCTCCGGCTTTACAACAACAGGGGCAACGATTTTAGACGATGTGGGTGTCCTCAGCCACTCTCTCCTCTTTTGGCGTAGTTTTACCCACTTGATAGGTGGGATGGGAGTATTGGTCTTTGCCCTCGCCATTATGGACAACAACAAGAACAGCCACCTGGAAGTCATGAAGGCAGAGGTTCCTGGTCCAGTGTTTGGCAAGGTCGTTTCCAAATTAAAAAACACGGCTCAAATTCTCTACTTCTTGTACTTGGGTTTGTTCTTCCTCTTTGTGATTCTTTATTTCCTTGCTGGCATGCCCCTGTATGATAGTTTTGTTATCGCCATGGGGACAGCTGGTACTGGGGGCTTTACCGTCTTTAACGATGGGATCGCCCACTACAATAGTAGTTTGATCACCTATTTGGTCAGTATCGGGGTCTTAGTCTTCGGGGTTAACTTTAACCTCTACTACTTCCTTATGATCCGAAAATTCAAGGCCTTCTTTAAAGATGAGGAATTGCGGACCTATATCACGATCGTCCTTGTATCGAGTGTCTTGATTGCCTACAATTGCCTTCATCTCTATGCCAATGTTGCGAAGAGCTTTGAGATTTCCTTCTTCCAAGTGTCCAATATCATCACCACCACCGGTTTTGGTTATGGAACGACGGAAAAATGGCCTCTCTTTTCTCAGTTCATCCTCTTGATGCTGATGGTCATCGGTGGGTCTGCTGGCTCGACCGCTGGGGGGCTAAAAGTCATTCGGTGCTTGACCTTATGGCGAATCGCAAAAAATCAGGTTCTTTCGACCTTGTCTCCGAATCGCGTTTTGACCTTGCATGTCAACGATACGGTACTCGATAAGGATACCCAGCATCAGATCCTCAAGTACTTTACAATATACAGTTTTATTACGATCGGCTTACTCTTTGTAGTGAGTCTAGACAATAATAGCTTCATGACGGTTGTCAGTGCTGTCTTTAGTTGTTTCAACAATATTGGACCTATGATTGGTACGGGTCATACCTTCTCCATCTTTAGTCCCATTTCAAAACTGTTACTTTCCTTAGCCATGATTGCTGGACGGCTTGAAATCTATCCAATGATTCTGCTCTTCCTTCCTAAAACATGGTCTAAACGCTGATAGACAACTCTTGTGCACAATTAACACCCTTAGAAAAATAATTTCTAAGGGTGTTTCTGTTTATTTGCGATCATCCTATTTTGATTCTTCATTTCGTCTAAGACTAAAGTGGTCTGGCAAGGGGTCTGGTCCCGCCTGGCTTCCAGGATGGCAACGTAGAATCCTTGCAATCCCCATCAAGACACCTTTCACACCAAAACGCTCAATCGCTTGGATCATATAATTGGAACAGGTCGGTTGAAAGCGACAAGAAGGCGGAAATAGGGGAGAGATCCATTTTTGATAGCCTCTGACCATAGCAATCAGGATTTTTTTCATGATTTTTTAGATTTAGTCACTGCTAGATTGTGCAACTGGCTAATTTCTTTTTTGTTCAAGCGACGGTATTCACCCGGACGAAGTCCTGAGACATCTAGGTTTCCAAACTGGGTTCGGGAGAGTTTGTCCACTAAAAGTCCTACAGCTTCAAACATCTTTTTGACCTGGTGGTTGCGCCCTTCATGAATGGTCAACTGAACCACTGAACGGTTCTTTTCAACATCCACTTTTAAGATCTCGTAAGTCGCTGGCTTGGTTTTCTTGCCATCAATGGTCACCCCTCGTGTTAAGGGACGCAAGTTTTCCTTATTGGCAATCCCTTTGACACGCGCCACATAGACCTTATCAATCTCATTACGTGGGTGAATCATCTCATCTGTAAAATCACCATCATTGGTCAAAATCAAGACACCAGATGTATCCCAGTCCAAACGTCCTACTGGATAGATGCGCTCTGGCACTTGAGATAAAAGGTCAACGACTGTTGTCCGCCCTTTATCATCAGATACACTAGAGATGACGCCACGTGGCTTATTTAAAAGATAGTAGACCTTTTCTTCGTTATAGATTGGAGTGCCTTCTACTTCAACCTGATCACCGGTTTTAATGATGGTCGCTAATTCACGCACAACTTGGCCATTGACCGTCACCAAGCCTTGCTTGATCAGTTCTTCGGCCTTGCGACGACTAGCCACGCCCGCATGGGCAATATATTTGTTAATTCTCATCTAGTTCCTCTGTTCTCTCTGAAAATAATTGACCTTCTTCTGGATCGATATCCACTTCCTCAACCTTTGGCAATTCCTCCAAATGATTGATCCCCATATAATCCAAAAAATACTCCGTCGTGACATACAAATTAGGACGCCCGAGGACTTCTTTTTTCCCATCCTCTCGGATCAGATCAAATGACAGTAGTTTGGTAATGGCACCGCTGGAATTGACACCCCGAATATCATCGACCTCCACACGGGTGATCGGTTGCTTATAAGCAATGATTGATAAGGTTTCGAGGGCAGCCCGAGACAAACTTTGGTTCATGGGCGTTCTAGAATAGTCTCGTAAAACCGAAGCGTAGTCTGCCTTTGTCACCAATTTATAACGGGAAGCTGTCTCCATCAAACAGAGACTCGTATCTGTATCCTCCTGGTATTTTTGGGCCAATTTTTCTAAACTTTGCACCACACCTGTTGGGGGTAATGAGAGAAGATCTGCGATTTGTCTGGCAGTAATTCCTTCTTCACCCGCTACAAATAAGAGTGCTTCAATTTCAGCTAATTTGCTCATGTTCAATCCTATTTAAGTAAATTTCTCCAAAAGCCCTATCCTGTACCACTGTGACCTCTTGAATCTTGATTAATTCAAGGGTTGCAAGAAATAGGGTAATAACCTCTTGGAGATCCGCTGCTTCTAGAAACAAGTCCTGCAAGAGAACTTGTGAGCGATCGTGGAATCGGTGACGCAGCTGGTCCATCAGATCCTCAATCTTGTATTCATCCTTTACAATGGTTGTATGGTTCTGGCGGAATTCTTCTTTTTTCTTGGTCAATAATTTTGAGAAAGCCAAGAAGAGATCCACCGTGGTGCGATCATGAAGTAATTCGGTATCGTCATAAATCAATTCCATCTTTGGTTTTGAATAATAGAGGGCGCGCTCCTCATGCTGCGAGGCCATCAACTCTCCTAATTGCTTGTAAGTACGGTACTCTTCCAATTGAGAAAGGAGGTCCTGCTCGAGATCCTCTGCTTCATCCATCTCCTCTGCAACCTTAGGAAGAAGTCTTCGACTCTTGATCAAGGTTAGTTGACTAGCCATCAGCATGTATTCCCCTGCTACCTCTAGTTTCATAGCCTGGAGAGTCGCCAGATAAGCCAGATACTGTTCGATCACCTCAATCAAGGGGACCTCATAAATATCCATCTGGTATTTAGAGACCAAGTGGAGCAAGAGGTCCAAAGGCCCTTCA
>CABSQC010000021.1 GCA_902479835.1 uncultured Streptococcus sp.
CGAGGTAAGAAGAGGCCAAGTCATAAGAAGCCTGATGAAATGGGGCGAGGTCGCTTTCAAAGAGCTGGACCAGCTTGTCCGCCAACTCTTTCACCAGCTCTTCTTCTGGCACTGTCTCGCTATAAGACACCAAAAAGCCATTTTCACCCTCTTTTATAAAAGTCGGATTGCCATAACGGGCATCAAAGCCCAGCAAGGCCAAACCTGCTCCAGCCGCCTCCATCAAAGTCAAACCAAAGGTCTCCCACTGAGAAGTGGTGAGGTAGGCTTGGTAGCAAGGATAGATCTGCTGAAGATCCGCATGACCGCGTAGGTGAATATAATCTTGTGCTGCAAGCTCCTGAATCAGGTGGCGCAAGTTGTCCGCTTCCCCACCCTTTCCATAAATATCAAACTGAAGGGTTGGGAATTGTTCATGAGCTTTGGCCACTACTCGAATGGCCAAATCGATGCGTTTTCTTGGATCCAAACGGGAAGCTGTGAGCACACTAAAGGGAGGTCTGTCTCCTAGTGATTCCGTCAATTCTTCTAGATGCCCTACTGGAATGCTATAGATTGGAATTCCTTGGCATCCTTGTTTAGCAAGTGTCTGCTCCAAGACTTCTTTTTGAAGATCCGTTGCCGTGATGAAGTAATCGAAGCGTTTGGCATACTTGAACACATAATAATATTCATAATTGAGATGGCCATTTTCAAATTCATGCTCCGAATGAAACACCATGGCGAGCTTTGAAGGAGCAGCTTTCTCCAACAAAGGGCGAGCAAAATCCATGCGCGAAGCCCGATCAAGCAGAATCAAATCTTCTTCTTTTAGCGACAGCTGCGACAAAAAACGTCTCATCACTTCTGTATGGTTGGTCAAAATCTCAGGCCCCAGTTTATAGAGCCAGCTTCCACCTAACCTCGATTCTTCAAAAGCGATAGTTCCATCTTGATTGTGATAGGTCCGTCTGACAACACTACCATACTGAAAATACTCTGTGACAAGTTTACAAGCTCCATAATACTCTCGCTTGATTCTATTTCCAGCCAAAAGATAGTCTACATAGCGGACACAGTTTGGATGATAGGGATCCAGATGAAAGGTCAAGGCGTTTCCATCCGCAAATTGGTAGCGAATGGCTCTTTCCGTTTTTTCAACAACATCCAGACGAGTCAGTTGAAACTCCATTTGCAAGGCTCCTACCGTCTTTTGAGGGACCGTAGTCTGTTGATCCGTAAAAGCTAAATGGGCAAAAAGCAACTCCTCATCCCGGTGCCCCAAAGAGAGGTAATAGGCTAATTTTTCTGGAGTGGGCCAAGTGGTAAAGACAAACTTCGCTGCCACTCCCAGACACCGGAGCATCTTTGCCCGAGAGGCCTGTGCAACATCGACCCCATTGGGTTCAAATCCCACTAATAGATTAAAGGTATAAATGGTCATGCGGTCCCTCCCTCTAATCGCTTAAACAGCTCTTCTAAAGTTTCTTTTTCAGGCAATTTCAAGATTCGTGCCTGCTCTCTTACCAATTCTTTGTAGGTCTCTGGCTGCTGGAGCAAGGTATCTAGTTGCTGTTCCATTTCTTCGACTGTATCTGTGATCGTGCTCAAGTCTTTATAGGCTTCATGATGCACTTTACTCTTCAAACCAAATAAGACTTGCCCATTTTCAAGAGCATGAAGACTACTACTCCATACTTCTTCTCCCTGGTTGCAATCCAGATAAATAGAGCAGCTGGATAACAAGTCCTCATATTTGTCCAGCGAAATCCCTGGATAGAGGCGCACATTGGAGCGAGTCGCTAAGTCTGTCAATTTCGGACCCATAGCCGTCAAAGCAGCAATGTGAAAGGTCACTTGTGGGAATTGATGGACCAGGCGAGATAAGCCTTCGACCTCTTGAGAAGCCGTCATGACCAGGGCTTCTGGTTGAAAACTTTCCTGCTCCACATCTACCAGCCCTAACAAGGCTGTGATTCCGGCTTTTTTCTCCCTCAACAGACCATCTTCTACCAACAAAATCTGACTGACTTGTTCTTTGATCTCGTCTAGATCATGCGCGTCACTGGCACAGTAAGCGAGTCTTTCCTTTGGTTTCTCTTTCACAACATCTAGCAATGCCTTGTCCATCAAAAGAACGGCTTCATCTTCCGGCAAGACTTGTTCTAGGACAGCTCTTTGCAGCTCTTTCTTACTGGCATACAGGCGATCCCGTCCCTTAGGAGTTTGAAGTAAAAAGGCTCCTTGTGAGACAAAGTGAAGCAAGACTTCTTCTTGCTGACGGTTCAAATAGATGTCTAAATAGGGTTGACCAGCTTCCGTAAGGAGACTCCGTTTGCTTCTCCAGCCATAGCGGTTGTAGACATCAATCGATATGATCTCCTCTCCCTGACCAAACCACTCCACTCTGTCAACCGTTCGGGACAAGATATCCTCTCGCAAAACCACGTTGGCACGACGTTCCTCACCATCAAAAAGATAGGTTGTGATCCCCAGTGTCCAACATTCCCATAATTCTGGAACTGCTAGATCATTGAAAAATAAAGGTTTTCCAATTTTTGATGCTGGGTCTTTTTGGGTAAAAAAGGTCGCAAGACTCTCTGTCTGTTGGTCCAAATCTGTTTCCAAATTGGTCACAAATACCCGATAGGGCTGGCCAAGTTTGTCCAAGTATTTTTGCAAACGATCCAGCTCTCTGGTCTGCTCTGATGCAATAATGAACATGCTGATCCTTTCTCATCAATAAGGGGTTAGTCCATCGTTTCAATAAAACGGAGGTTGGTCACCACGCGCTCATAGGTTTCTGACCCTTGCAAGCCTGCTTCCTCTAATTTTTCAAGGGCTCGTTTCAAGCGCGTTTTGTAGATATAGCGATGCCAGGTTAGGTCATAGCCCAACATCCCCAGTAGAGCCAATTTCTCCTGCTTAGCTTCCATCTCATCGACGACTCGCTTTTCTGTCCAAACCTGGGACAGAGTATCTGCACGACCTACGCGATACCAATAAATACATTTCTCCGTATGAACCACCCGATGGGCTTTTAAGAACAACTTGTACATCAGGAAGTTGTCTTCAACATTTTTTCCGACCGGAAAACGAAGCCCTTCAAATAAGCTACGCTTATAGAGCTTCATCATGGCACAAGCCCAGGCCATATCTCTGGTCTCCTGGATGGCATCGTGGTCCATGATTTCTCGCCCCTCATAAAGAGTCTCTGAATAATCGTCGTCCGTTACCTTGATCAAGTATTTGCTACTACTGTCATCATAGAGGTTATAGTTAGCTACCGAGACATCCGCATCATACTTCTTCAGTTGGCGATAGAGCACTTCTACATAGTCCTCCGTCACCCAGTCATCTGGATCAATAAAGGTGATGTAATCACCAGTCGCTAACTCAATCCCTGTATTCCGAGCAGCAGATAAGCCCCCATTTTCTTGGCGAACGTAGCGGATGCGCGCATCCTTCCTAAAAAATTCTTTACAGATCTCTTCTGATTGATCTGGCGAACCATCATTCACCAAGATGATCTCTAAATGTGGGTAGGTCTGGTGGATAACCGTTTCCAAACATTGTCTCAAATAAGCTTCAACATTATAGATGGGAATGATAATACTCACTACTTCATTTGTTTCCATGCTTCTTCTCATTTCTCTTTAAATAATCGCGAATGGCTGCCACCATCTCCTGCACCTGATCATCCCTAAACACCCGATTCTCACCATTCTCCACATGATTGGTTCCTTCAAAAGAAAAAATAGGGAGACCTTGTTGACTGATCGTTTGCGTGATTTGATCGACCTCATCATAGGGATTAATATCCAGATAGAAATCCAATTTTTCTAGGACTTTTCGACTGGTCAAGGGATCAAAAGAGGGATAAAGAAAGAGGTTAGGGTAGCGTTCTAATTGCACCAAGTTAAAGCCAAAATGGCTATGGGCAAGAACATGAATCGCGACATCTGGCAACTCTTTTAACAACGTCTCCAACTCGTGGATATCTGCTGTATGGGTATAAATAGCCGCATGATAAGGAAAATCTCCCACTAGATCTTGATAGGTTTGCTTCAAAATCGGTTTTCGAAGCAAAATTTCCTCCCAAGAGAGGGCATAATAAAACCACCATAATTCACGAAAACGATTGAAGCGTTTGGAGGTCCATGGTTTATTATGAGAGGTATAGTGAACGACTGCTGGGATCCCTTGGAAGGCATCATACCAGTCCAAATCCCCATAGAGATATTGATCCTTATCAGACCCTACTTGTAGATTATAGGTCCAAGGTAATGGATACCAAACATCTTTGAAATACAGATTCAAAATTCCTTGATCTCCGTAGACATGCTGATGGTGCTCGCGAGTGAGGTCAAAAAGAGCCTCTGTCACTTGGTGCTCTTGCCACCAAGCCTTATCAATCACCAAAAGTCCAGCATTAAAACCATCTGTCGTCGTCGGCTTATCGACCACTGCACCCAGTCCATAACCTTTTAGATCGACCTCAAATAAAGGCGATAAATCCTGTGTAAAGATCATGTCACAATCCAAATAGAGGATCCGCTCTTCTTCCACAATCTCTGGAATAGCGTAACGGAAATAGGTCGCGTAGTGAATATGGTCACTTGGAAGCGAAAAGGACTGGAATTGCTCGGGAAACATCCGACAATTGATCACTTCTGAATCCAACTGGCGCAAGCGCTGATTCATGATAGTAAACCACTCTGTTGGTAGATCCTCATTTAAGACATAAATTTTCAACTGATCCTGATGGGCACACAGTGACTTCATAGCGGTTTCCAACTTTTCCATATAAGACAGATTGGCTGAAAACACAACAGCTTTTTTACTCATAACTTCCCCTTTTTTCTTTCATTAGAATACCATTTTCAAGAGAGGAAAACAATTTCTAAGCCCAAAAAAGAGGCCTAGACAAGTATCTATGACCTCTTTTACATCGGTTTCTTATTTTTGGTCTAATACAGCTAGTGTATCGTCTACCAAACTTGCCCCTAAGACATGCTTGAAGTGATTCAATGCAAACTGGTGATTTTCAGGAGTGAGCGACGCCACTGCAGGTTCCACAACTTCGATCTGATAACCCAGATTGTAGGCATCAACCGCTGTATGGAGAACACAGATATCGGTCAAGACACCCGTCAAAATAACGGTGTCCACATGACGTTCCCGAAGGCGGATATCTAGATCCGTCCCTGAAAAAGCAGAATAATGACGTTTGTCCATCCAAAAGACGCGTGGATCCGCTTTGTGCTCCCGATAAAAATCTGCTAAAGGGCCGTACAAATCACGTCCACTAGTCCCAATGATATTATGGGGTGGGAAGAGCTTGCTTTCAGGATGAAATGGATCGTCTACATCATGCGCATCAATGGCAAAAAAGACATAGGCTCCTTGGTCAAAGGCCAATTGGGTCACCTGAGCAATGCTCTCAGAAATGGCTTGGGCGGGAGCCCCTGCCGTTAGCTTACCTTCATCCGCTACAAAATCAACGGTGTAGTCAATCGAAATTAATGCTTTAGCCATTAGTAGTCTCTTTTCTTAATTTCTTCAAAAATATCTGGTATCAACACTTTGAGATAGGTTCCCTTCATTCCAAGAGAACGGCTTTCAATAATACCGGCTGACTCCAATTTCCGGAGTGCATTGACAATCACAGAGCGAGTGATACCAATCCGATCTGCAATGATAGAAGCAGTCAACTGTCCCTCATTGCCTTTCAATTCACTAAGGATGGCAGAAACAGCCCGCAATTCAGAGTAAGACAAGGTATTGACAGCCATATTCACCGCTGTCCGACGACGAATATTCTTCTCGTCTTCCTCGCGTTGGTAGTTCAACATTTGAATCCCTACCACGGTACTCGCAATCTCAACCAAGATCAAATCATCATCCGCAAACTGTTTATCATTGCGCCAAATGATCAAGGAACCCAATCGAATCCCAGAAACATGAATAGGCGCAATGGTGGTCAAGCCATCAGGAAATTCAGACTTGGTTTCGACCGGAAAGATACTCAAATCATGGTCCACATCTAAATTAGCTTCTGTATCATAAACTAAGCTTGCCGCCTTGGCATAATCTTCTGGTAATTTTTTATTTTGAAAGAAAGCTTCTACCCGGTCATTGTTGGTCTTGTAACGCATGAAATAACCAAGAAGGGTTCCCTTGCTATTAATGATACAGGCATTACAGTGGATAATATCCGCTAATTGCTGGGCAATATCATTATAAGGCATCTCGAACTGCAACTGTTCATCAGTCCGTTTCAAGATGGATGTAATTTTACGTGTCTTTTCTAATAAGTTTGCCATAATAAACCTCGCATATAGTCAGCTCAAGTATATCATATAAGTGTGGGAATTTCAATCAAATTATCTGAAAATTATTTATTTTTTCTACAATTATGCGCAATTCAGAAAAATGTCGATTCGATGACATGGATTTTATAAAATGAATCAAAAAAGACTGAAGACCTTCATCTTCAATCTTTCATCTGATTAGCGTTTGTATTGTTTCAAGAAACGAGTCATTTTTTCTTGAATTTGAGCTAACTCATCGACACGTGGAAGGTAAACGATCCGGAAGTGATCTGGATCTTTCCAGTTAAAGCCACGGCCATGAACCAAGAGAATCTTTTCTTGCTTCAAGAATTCTAAAACAAATTGTTCATCATCATCCACGCGGTACATGTCCCGATCAATCTTAGGGAAGATATAGAGACCAGCCTTTGGCTTAACAGCTGAGAGGCCTGGAATATCATTAATAGCTTTGTAGATAAAGTTGCGTTGTTCGTAGATGCGACCACCTGGAAGCAAGAGTTCATCCACAGATTGGTAGCCTCCAAGAGAGGTTTGTACAACTTGTTGAGCCAAGACATTTGAACAAAGACGCATATTGGACAACATGTTCAAGCCTTCGATATAGCCCTTCACATGATGTTTCGGTCCGGATAGAACCATCCAACCAACACGGAAACCGGCAATCCGGTGAGATTTTGACAAGCCATTCATACTCACACAGAAGAGATCAGGCGCTAAACTTGCAATAGCCGTGTGTTTTTCCCCATCCATGACCAAGCGATCGTAAATTTCATCCGCAAAGATGATCAAGTTATTTTGACGAGCGATCTCTACAATCTCAAGTAGGATCTCATCTGGATAGAGGGCACCTGTTGGGTTATTCGGGTTGATGACAACGATAGCCTTAGTGTTTGAGGTGATTTTCGACTTGATATCCTCGATATCTGGGTACCAGTTTGCTTCTTCATCACAAAGATAGTGAACGGCATTCCCACCAGCTAGGCTGACGGCTGCTGTCCAAAGAGGATAGTCCGGCATGGGAACCAAGACCTCATCCCCATTGTCAAGTAGTCCTTGCATGGACATGACGATCAGCTCACTCACTCCATTCCCAAGGTAAATATCATCAATATCCACATTTGGAATTTTTTTCAACTGGCAGTACTGCATGATAGCCTTACGGGCTGAAAAGATTCCTTTTGAGTCTGAATAGCCTTCACTATCACGCGCATTCATGATCAAATCATGGATAACTTCATCTGGAGCTGTAAAGCCAAATTCAGCAGGATTCCCTGTATTCAAACGGAGAATTTTTTCTCCATTTGCTCGCATGCGCATGGCTTCTTCCAAGACTGGACCACGAATATCGTAAGCGACATGTTCGAGTTTGCTTGATTTATTATATTCCTTCATATTCTGCCTCGATTCACGAAATTATCTCTATTATACCACTAGTTCAAATAGAGTACAAACCGAGGACTTTAAAAATTCTGCAAAATTATAGCAGAAAAGAGAGACTTTACCTTTACATTCTAGCTCAAAAGAGATAAAATATAAGTGTATAAAGAATAGGATTCCCTTCTATTCTATCCATGTTTTCAAGCTATAAGGAGGTAGGATTATGTCTCAAAAATACGAAAACATTATGGTCGCTGTCGACGGTTCTCATGAAGCAGAATTAGCCTTTGAAAAAGGGGTTAACGTTTCTCTTCGCAACGGCTCTAAATTGACTATTGCCCACGTCATCGATACCCGTGCCCTTCAAAGCGTCTCAACTTTTGATGCTGAGGTCTACGAAGAATTGCAAGAAGAAGCCAACGAATTGCTCAAGGGCTACAAGGAACGTGCTGAAAAAGTCGGCGTTCAAAATGTTGTGACTGTTGTAGAAATGGGAAATCCAAAAGTCCTCTTAGCCAATGATATCCCAAGTAAAGAAGGGGTTGACCTTATTATGGTCGGAGCTACCGGACTCAATGCCTTCGAACGGTTAATGGTCGGATCCTCCTCAGAATATATCCTTCGCCACGCCAAAGTAGACTTACTAGTGGTGCGTGATAAGGATAAAACCATGTAAGAAAGAAAAAGTTATATTGAAAACTTTCCTTAGGTGAGTACGGACGTCAGCGACCTTCTTCGAAGTTCCATGACTAAGTTTTGAGCCTAAGGTCTCAAAACTCCCGAGTGCTAGAAACAATAGTGTTTCTAGCACTTTTCTCACGGCGGAAAGTTCCTAAGTATTTTTTAATGAGCCTTAAAAAGTATCTCATTTTAATTTTTTAGGCATCCATTAGTTTGTTTGATGTAAAAAACGGTTTGTATACATTCTTGGTGAATGACTAATGTTTACTTAGGCCAAACCTTGAACGTAGGCATCTACTGCTACGATGGCTTGGGCAATATCAGAAGCCTTCACTTCAAATGGCATTTGATGGATGGTTTCTCCTTCGATGGTAGCTTGTTGGCCAACCTTGAGAAGATCTTCGTAACTTGCATTTTCAAGATGCATTTCTTTAAGAGTCATTGGCATGCCAATTTGTTGATAGAAACGAATGTATTTATCCAAAACTTCTTTTGGACGATTTTCTAGGAACAATTGTACAAGAGTTCCGTAAGCTACTTTTTCACCATGAGTCAAATGGTGAATATCGCCAGTGAGGGCTGTGAAACCATTATGGATAGCATGAGCCGCAGCCAAGCCACCACTTTCAAATCCGATACCACTGAGAAGGGTATTGGCTTCAATGATGTTTTCAAGGGCTGGCGTTACCACTTTTGCTTCACAGGCAGCCATGGCTTGTAGACCATCTGCAAAAAGGATTTCTTCACAGCGTTCAGCAATGGCAACACCAGCAAGTGTTTGGTGTTTGCCTAGCATGGTTTTACCATTTGCTTGCATAACTGCTCGAGCTTCTACCCAAGTTGCTAAGCCATCTGCGATACCAGAAGCGAGCAAGCGTTTTGGCGCTTGAGAGATAACCTTACTATCAACCAAAACCAATTCTGGGTTCTTAGAATAAAAGATGTAGCGTTCAAAGGCACCCTCGTCCGTATAGATAACAGACAAGGCTGAAACTGGAGCATCTGTAGATGCAATGGTAGGAGCAATCACTACTGGAGATTTTAGAAGATTTGCGATGGCTTTAGCACTATCAATAGTCTTACCACCACCTAAACCAATGACTAAATTACAGCCCTTTTCTTTGGCCAAACTTACCACACGATTAATTTCATTATCTGAAGCTTCACCATTAAAGAAGACTGGAACAACTGTAAGTCCATTTTGAACGAGGTATTCTTCGAAACGTTGACCCACAATGTCATAAACTACTGAATCACACAATAGTACAGGGTGACTTCCTAGTTCCAAAATGGTTTTTGCATTTTCAAATAAGGCATTTTCACCTTGAATGTAACGTGACGGACTTGCAAAATTTCTCATAGTCTTTCTCC
>CABSQC010000022.1 GCA_902479835.1 uncultured Streptococcus sp.
TTTTTAGCAGATGCAGCTACTGCATTTAAAGATACGGATGCAAAGTTGGCGGAGGCTATTGGAGACCCGACGCCAGATACAAATAAGGATATCAAAAATAGTGATGCTTATAAGAAACTAATGGAACGTGATAAAAGTAAGGACAAATTACAAGAGGGAAGTTTCCGAAAATTAGATGAACAAAGTAGAAAATAAGCGGAAAGATATGACGAAGATATTGCTAAGCGTATATTAATGGACTATTAATAATATAGTTACAAGTTTTAGCTCTCTCAACCGTAGTCAATTGATGAAAAGTTACAACTAAGAAAGAATCAACTGATTCTCTCTCAGATTGAAGAAAAAGGCCATTTTGGACAATTTTCTTCAATCTTTTTTTATATTCTAAGTAATAAAAAAATTTACCCCTTACCAGTAAGATTCTTCCTTATAGGATGGCGTATTTTAAGGGAAAATATAATAAAGAAGGAGAGGACTGTGATTTATTTCTATGTCCCTGCTCAACTCTCTCCACCTAGTAACTAACTTGCTCTTCAAACTAAATTTCGGTAAGATAGTAAGGAATGATTTTTGAATCTCACTCAATCATAAAAGAAGGGAAATGATCCATGAAAAAGATGATGGTATTACTGGCGAGTGTGCTTGTATTAACAGCTTGTGCTCAGACGAAAAAAGAGGCCAAGGAGGCAACCGCAAGTAAAACGGAGCAAACCACAAAAGCCTCCTCGTCAGCTAAAGAGGAAAAGGACTTGAAATTTGTAGTCGCACCTCAATTCGAAGGAAAGACATCGGATTTGATGGAACTGGGGAAGAAGTTAGTTAAAGAACATCCGGAGGTTGGCGATCAGGGGGATATCACTGTGTATTATACAGGGAACACCTATACTGTAGAGCAACAGGAATATGCAGTATTTATGTTGGTCAACAAAACGACAACGAATATTGACCATGATGCAACCTTTAAAATTAGCTGGAGTTATAATGGGCAATCTGTTTACCAAGATCAAGTAGTGCAGTATAGTCTATCGAACAATCCTAAGTTACCAACGCAATCAGCGACTCTCTTGTTGCTTCCTTTGACGAGTGAACAAAGCTCGATCGTAGAGAAGATATCAGATGAAACGAAGATGAGTCTGAGTATCACAGACATTATGATGAAGTAGGTTTGGGGATGCCTGATATCAGAATACTTCTAGTCATTGCTGTGGCTGTTATTGGATTTCCTTTATTTGTTGTACTCTTTTTTGGACATTTCTATAGAAGAGAAGTTAGGATTAAGACCCTCTCGTCAAAGAGCGTTGAGGGAGTGGTAGTTGGCTATAAGAGGGCACAAATTGTAGCGGCTCCAATTGTAGAATATAGAGTGGATGGTCAGACCTATCGCAATAGCCTGAAATATTATTGGGTGGTGCGGGCAACCCTTCCTTGGAAAACGAATCAAGCGGCTAGCGATATCGATTTGATGGCACAAAGGATAACCGTCTACACCAATTCTACAGTCTCAAAGGGCAATCTTTTTCAAGATGCTTTTCCACTGGGCTCGAAGATGACGGTCTGGTATAATCCAGCCTGTCCAAAAGAATCATACGTTGAACGCTATAGTGGACTAGACAAATCTTATAAGCGGGAAATGTGGATTGGAATCTGAATGTTAATTTTATTGCCTATTTTAGCAGTTGTGTCCATCACCATGGGAATGAAGTATAAATGATGGAGCAGTCCTAACTGAATAAATGACGAAGAGAAATCACCGTCCTATCGGTGATTTTTTTGTCTTCACTTCTCCCTCGAATTAATCCTTAAATTGTGATAAAATAAGGGTTACGAATGCTTTTAAAATGGTCTGTTTTTGCTTAGAAAGTGGGCCACTCAAAAGCGAGCAAAAGAATCAAGATCAAGGGAGAAACAATGTCCAACACCTTTGAAATTTTAATGGATCAGCTGGATATGCCGCTGGAGATGCGATCTTCCAGTGCCGGAGATTCAAGAAGTCGTGGTGCATAAGGTCAGTCGGGTTTGGGAGTTCCGCTTTGCTTTTGCGGAAGTCTTGCCGATTGCTTTGTTTAAGGAATTGCGCCAGCGCTTGAAGGACGAATTTTCAAAGACAGGAAACCAGGCGACCTTCACCATCCAAGTGGCCAATCAGGACTTTTCTGATGATTTATTGCAGGCCTACTACCGGGAGGTTTTTGAGGAAGGACCTTGTGCTAGTCAAGGTTTTAAGGGACTCTACCAAGACTTGCAGGTGCGAGCAGAAGGGCAGGAATTGATCATCTCAGGGCCTTCTTCGGTTGATACGGAGCATTTTCGTAAGAACCATTTGCCCAATCTTGCCAAGCAGTTGGAAGCCTTTGGTTTTCCGCATTTCACCTGTCGGGTGGAGTCTGATGAGGAGTTGACAGAGCAAGAAGTGGCGCGCTTTGAGGAGGAAAATGAAAAGATCTTCCAAGCAGCCAATGAAGAAACCTTGCGAGCCATGGAATCCTTGGCTCAGATGGCTCCTCCACCAGCGGTTGAAGAAAAGCCAGCTTTTGATTTCAAGGCTAAGAAGGCGGCAGCTAAACCTAAGCTAGACAAGGCTGAGATCACTCCGATGATCGAGATCACGACAGAAGAGAACCGGATTGTCTTTGAGGGTGTAGTCTTTGACGTGGAGCACAAGGTGACACGGACCGGTCGGGTCTTGATCAGCTTTAAGATGACCGACTATACTTCGAGTTTTTCTCTTCAGAAATGGGTCAAAAATGAGGAAGAAGCCCAGAAGTTTGACATGATCAAGAAGAACAGCTGGCTCCGGGTGCGGGGAAATATCGAAATGAACAATTTCACGCGCGACTTGACCATGAATGTCCAAGACATCCAGGAAGTTGTGCATTATGCCCGCAAAGACCTGATGCCAGAAGGCGAGCGCCGGGTGGAATTCCACGCGCATACCAATATGTCGACTATGGATGCCCTGCCGGAAGTTGAAGAGCTGATCGCCAAGGCAGCTGAGTGGGGGCATAAGGCGGTGGCCATCACCGACCATGGCAATGTGCAGAGCTTCCCACATGGCTTTAAAGCAGCCAAGAAAGCTGGAATCCAGCTGATCTATGGGATGGAAGCCAATATCGTAGAGGACAAGGTGCCCATCACCTATAACGAGGTGGATCTGGACCTCAATGAAGCGACTTATGTGGTCTTTGACGTGGAAACGACGGGACTTTCAGCCATCTACAATGACTTGATCCAGGTCGCTGCCTCTAAGATGTACAAGGGCAATGTCATTGAGGAGTTTGACGAGTTTATCGATCCGGGCCATCCTTTGTCCGCCTTTACGACCCAATTGACAGGGATCACCAACGAGCATGTCCGTGGGGCTAAACCTTTGATGCAGGTCTTGAAGGAATTTCAAGCCTTCTGTGAGGGAACCGTTCTTGTCGCCCACAATGCTACCTTTGACGTGGGCTTCATGAATGCCAACTATGAACGTCATGGTCTTCCCAAGATCACCCAGCCGGTCATCGATACCCTGGAATTTGCCCGCAATCTCTATCCGGATTTTAAACGGCATGGCTTGGGGCCATTGACCAAGCGCTTTGGGGTAGGCTTGGAGCACCACCACATGGCCAACTACGATGCGGAAGCGACAGGACGCCTGCTCTTTATCTTCATCAAAGATGTCGCTGAAAAGCATGGGGTGACCAATCTCAAGGACTTGAATATCGATTTGATCGATGAGAATTCTTATAAGAAGGCCCGAGTCAAGCATGCGACCCTCTATGTCAAGAACCAGACTGGCCTTAAGAACATGTTTAAACTGGTTTCACTTTCTGGGACCAAGTATTTCGAAGGCGTTCCACGGATTCCCAAGACCGTGCTGGACGCCCACCGCGAGGGCTTGATCCTCGGATCGGCCTGCTCGGAAGGGGAAGTCTTTGATGCGGTCATGTCGCAAGGGGTGGATGCGGCGGTCGAAGTGGCCAAGTACTACGACTTTATCGAGGTTATGCCACCGGCTATCTATGCGCCCCTCATTGCCAAGGAGCAGGTCAAGGACATGGACGAGCTCCAGACCATTATCAAGAGCTTGATCGAAGTGGGGGATCGTCTCGGCAAGCCTGTTCTTGCGACAGGAAATGTCCACTATCTGGAGCCGGAAGATGAGATCTATCGGGAAATCATTGTCCGCAGTCTCGGTCAAGGGGCCATGATCAACCGGACCATTGGGCATGGAGAAGATGCCCAGCCAGCACCACTGCCAAAAGCGCATTTTAGAACCACCAATGAAATGTTGGATGAATTTGCCTTTTTGGGAGAAGACCTGGCGCGCAAGATTGTTATTGAAAACACCAATGCACTCGCAGAGACCTTTGAGCCGGTCGAAGTGGTCAAGGGGGACCTCTATACGCCATTTATCGACAAGGCCGAAGAAACGGTTGCGGAATTGACCTATAAGCGGGCCTTTGAGATCTATGGTAATCCACTTCCTGATATTGTCGATCTGCGAATTGAAAAAGAATTGACCTCTATCTTGGGGAATGGTTTTGCCGTGATTTATCTGGCTTCACAGATGCTGGTGCACCGTTCCAATGAGCGGGGCTACCTGGTTGGATCGCGTGGATCCGTTGGATCTAGCTTTGTCGCGACCATGATTGGGATCACCGAGGTCAATCCGCTCTCGCCTCACTATGTCTGCAGCCAGTGCCAGTACAGTGAATTCATCACCGACGGTTCTTATGGATCTGGTTTTGATATGCCGGACAAGGATTGTCTAAACTGTGGCCATAAGCTCAGCAAAAATGGACAAGATATTCCTTTTGAAACCTTCCTTGGTTTCGATGGGGACAAGGTACCCGATATCGATTTGAACTTCTCTGGGGAAGACCAGCCGAGTGCCCACTTAGATGTCCGGGATATCTTTGGGGAAGAATATGCCTTCCGGGCAGGAACGGTAGGTACGGTCGCAGCTAAGACCGCCTATGGTTTTGTCAAGGGCTATGAGCGGGATTTTGGCAAGTACTACCGAGATGCCGAGGTCGAACGCTTAGCTCTTGGTGCAGCTGGGGTCAAACGGACGACCGGTCAGCACCCGGGGGGAATCGTTGTTATTCCAAACTATATGGATGTCTATGACTTTACTCCGGTCCAGTATCCGGCAGATGATGTGACCGCTGAATGGCAGACCACTCACTTTAACTTCCACGATATCGATGAAAACGTCCTCAAACTCGATGTCCTGGGACATGATGATCCGACCATGATTCGGAAGCTCCAGGACTTGTCAGGTATTGATCCAAATGATATCCCTATGGATGATCCAGGGGTCATGGCCCTCTTTTCTGGGACAGAAGTGCTAGGGGTAACAGCCGAGCAGATTGGAACACCGACAGGGATGTTGGGGATTCCAGAGTTTGGGACCAACTTTGTTCGGGGCATGGTCGAAGAGACTCATCCGACGACCTTCGCAGAGTTACTTCAGCTCTCTGGTCTTTCTCACGGTACCGACGTGTGGTTGGGAAATGCCCAAGACTTGATCAAGGCGGGCATTGCCGATCTATCGACCGTTATCGGGTGTCGGGACGACATCATGGTGTACCTCATGCACGCGGGTCTCAAGCCTAAGATGGCCTTTACCATCATGGAGCGCGTGAGGAAAGGGATGTGGCTCAAGATCTCAGAAGAAGAGCGCAATGGCTACATCCAAGCCATGAAGGAAAACAATGTCCCTGAATGGTACATCGAGTCCTGTGGAAAAATCAAGTACATGTTCCCGAAAGCCCATGCGGCGGCCTATGTTATGATGGCCCTTCGTGTAGCCTACTTTAAGGTACATCATCCACTTTATTACTACTGTGCTTACTTCTCGATTCGGGCCAAGGCTTTTGACATCAAAACCATGGGTGCAGGCCTTGAGGCCGTGAAAGCGCGGATGAAAGAAATCGCTGAAAAACGCAAGAACAACGAAGCTTCTAATGTAGAGATCGATCTCTACACCACCCTTGAGATTGTCAATGAAATGTGGGAGCGGGGCTTCAAGTTTGGCAAGCTAGACCTCTATCGCAGTCAGGCGACAGAATTCTTGATTGATGGGGATACCCTGATTCCGCCATTTGTCGCTATGGATGGTCTGGGAGAGAACGTTGCCAAGCAAATCGTGCGGGCGCGTGAAGAAGGAGAATTCCTCTCTAAGACCGAGCTCCGGAAGCGCGGCGGTGTTTCGTCCACCCTGGTTGAAAAGATGGATGAGATGGGCATTCTTGGCAATATGCCAGAGGATAACCAGTTGAGCCTCTTTGATGATTTGTTCTAGAAACAAAGGAGGAGAACATGAAGGTAGAAATTTTTGCAGAAGACAAACCAGCTGAAAAAGTCTTTGAGTACAAGCTAGAAGTGGCAGACAATGTGCTGCTCCTTTCCACCGCGATGATCTCAGGAGCGATTGCTCTAGCCGGCTTATTTTCAGCCTTGAAAGATTAACTGACAGCCTCTATTTTCCTTTTGAAAATAGAGGTTTTTCAGTCCTTTCAGATCTGATAAGTGTTTTCTTTGGCACTGGATTGTGTTACAATTTTTAGTGACAAGTGTTTGTAACAAGGAAACAGAAAAAATGAAACAGAGGAAAAGCGCGTGGCAAGATATTTAGTAGGGCCTTACAATAATAGTTGGAACTTTATGGATGCGCTTGAAAAAGCGCAGGATGGAGATACCATCGAGTTTGAAAATGGGTATGTGTTTCAATGGCCGACAGATGAGGTAATTGTGATCAACAAGAGCCTTCATTTTGTGGGGCATGTAGTTCCAAATCCAAATGGTAATGGGCGCATGTTTAACAACACGATTGAGGCTTCTTTCCGATTTGTAGAGGGAGCTCAGGTGACATTTGAAGATCTGTGGTTTAAAGTTGGTGGGAATTATACTACCTTGCTCTTATGGAATAGCTCAGATATCACCTGTAAACAGGTCTATTTTGAAGCAACCACTCCAACAAATAATGAATTTTTTATCTATATGGATACGCATTCGAAGTTGACACTGGAAGGAGTCGGGATGAAGGTTCCGGAAAAACACCAAAGTGCCATCGGTATGTCCGCTTCGGAATTGTCTATTCGCAATTCAACGATCTTTTCTAAGATTGATCTGTCAGAAGGATCTAAATTGACCTTAGAAAATGTCCATATTGAAAAATTTGGGAATAATACGATCCATGCCAAGGACTCAGAAGTGATTGCAAAAAATTCAACGATTACAGGCGGGGATCTGGAAAAGGATTTTCCACCAGTTTGGTTGAGGAATGTCATCTGGGAGTCTGAAAACTGTAAAATTGAGCTGCCTACCGGTACTGGAGTCTGTCTTGACAATAATGTTCAATTCAATTCGAATTCGGATCGTATTACCTCTATCAATTCATTCAATAGTATGGTCCGAGCTCACCAAGCTACATTTTCAGAATTTTTATGCGTCTATGAAGAATCCTTTGCTTCCCTGACTGGAGAAACAACCTTCTTAAATGAGAATGCCGAAACCATTTCATTTGGCGTTTTTGATGAGAGTGTGCTGATGGCTGAGCGTATGATTTGTCATAAGATTGCGGATCCCAATATACGGCTTCAAGGTGGAGCTTTTGCGAAGGTGGGCACCGTGACCTATAGGCAGGGCGATGCGCGTGATCTGACCAAGGAAATCGAGGATGACTGTGACTATCTTGTTGGCAGAGAAGTGGCCAAGGGCAACGCGCAAGTCGTTTCTACGGGACAGGCGACGGATGCAACGGTGGCTCCAACTACCGCAAGAGACTCTGGACCAGAGAAGAAACAAGATGCTCTTCAGGAACTCAATAGCCTGATTGGTCTTGAAAAAGTCAAACATGAGATCAAGAAAATGATCAACATGGTGGAATTTAACAAGAAACGAATCGCCAGTGGCAAGACACCTGAAAAGCAAACCTTGCATGCTGCCTTTATGGGAAATCCTGGTACAGGGAAAACCACTGTGGCCCGTCTGTTGGGACAAGTGCTCTTTGATGCAGGAGTACTCTCAGGGGAGGAATTCCGTTTTGTGGAAGCAACGGAGTCCGATCTGATCTCTTCGAATATTGGAGGAACAGCCGAACAGACCCAGGCCCTGCTTGAAAAAGCGCGTGGGGGTATCCTCTTTATTGATGAAGCCTATAGTTTGGATAAAAAGGACAGTGGTGCAGATTTTGGGATTGAGGCGATCAATACCATCCTCAAATTTATGGAGGATAATCGCGATGACATCATGATCATCTTTGCCGGTTATACCAAGGAAATGGAGGAGTTCTTAAAGACCAATCCAGGCCTCCGTTCTCGGGTGCCAAATAATTTCATCTTTGAAGATTTCACAGGAGATGAGATTGTCCAACTGGGCGAAATGATCCTAAGCAAAGGGGACTACAAGCTCGAAGACCGGGATTACTATGCGCGTCATGTCAAACGGGCTTATGATGGCTCGCTAGATAAGAGCAATGGTCGCTGGATCCGTAACCTGGATGAACAATTGACCAAGACCATGGCAGATCGGGTGGTGGCCCAAGGTTCCGATGATATTGAGACCATCCTCAATAGCGATATCGATGCTGTCCTTAACCAAGGCAAGTACCAGGCAGGAGCCGATAAGGAAGAAGATGGAATGGCTGCCCTCAACCGTCTGGTTGGCATTGCCAAGGTGAAAGAGCAAGTGGAACAGTTCGTAGCCATGGCTGAGTTCAACCAAAAACGGGCCGAACAAGGAGGAATCGTCGAAGATACGACCTTGCACTCCCTCTTTCTTGGAAATCCCGGCACAGGGAAGACCACCGTTGCCCGCATTTTGGGTAATATCCTCTTCCAAAAAGGAGTTATTAAGCAGAAGAAATTCATCGAAGTATCGCGGAGCAATCTGGTTGGAGGCTACCAAGGGCATACAGCCTTGAAGACGCGCGAAGTTTTAGAAAGTGCATTGGGTGGTGTCCTCTTTATCGATGAGGCCTATACGCTCTTTACTGGTTCAAATGATGATTTTGGGAAGGAAGCCTTGGATGAAGTCCTCAAATTTATGGAGGACCACCGCCGTGATATCGTCATTATCTTTGCTGGCTATACCAGAGAGATGCATGACTTCTTGCAGGTCAATTCAGGTTTGCAAAGTCGGATCCCGACGACATTTGATTTTGAAGACTATAGTCCAGATGAGATCGTCGAGATCGGTCTGTTGGGATTGCGCAAGCAAGGCTACCAAGTCAATGAAGCTCTTTATGGAGAGATCGTCAGAGAAAATTATATGCGTGCCAATGATCATAGTAATGGTCGCTGGGTCCGCAATCTCAATGAAAAACTCTTGCGCCAAGTATCGACGCGAGTAACCCGTGAAGGTAGTACGGATTACAATTCGATTTTGGATCAAGATTTGGAAGCCTTGAGAGAGAATGGCAATACTGAACAACCCCATACCGTGGATGATCAAGGCTATGTTCTTCCTTAAGTTAGAAGGAACAAGAAAAAGAGAGTGGGACAGAAATCGGTAATTCGTTAGAATTCGATTTCGTTGTCCCACCTCCGCACAGTTGAGTAGGGC
>CABSQC010000023.1 GCA_902479835.1 uncultured Streptococcus sp.
ATTCCATACCGTTCTTGAAACCATTCAATGTAGTCTGCACTTAACAGATAGAGTTTTTCGAAAGAACAAGATTCATCATTCACCTTTATACTATCTACTATATTGTCATTATCCACTATGGCAATATTCACACCACAAAATTCACAAGGAATTGAGCCAACTTGACCATAGCGAGATCCATTATGCAAAAATAATTCTGTCTGACTCTGTTGACAATTTTTACAAAATAAAGGGAAAACTTTACAGTGTATCCATATTGTTTTAATCTTCCCATTCTTAAACATTATCTTGATATGGTTGTTACTGCTTCTTGCTTCATCTAGTTTAATTCGAGCAATGCTCATTATTTCACCAACATCTTAAGGGCAGACTTGATATAGTTCTCTGCTGTATCTGTCGTTCCTTCAAAGAACTTCTTGATTTTCTTAAGTTCCGTTGCCTTGTAGCCCAATGCCAACATGGCTTCCATGGCTTCTTCCAAGGCTTGGTTTTCTTCTGCAACTTTGGCTTTGGTCTGAGCCGGTGCATCTTCTAGATCAAGATTGATCTTACCTTCCAAGTCCAGCACCATCTGTTGGGCTGTTTTCTTGCCGATCTTTGGAAACTTGGTCAAGTAGGTAATGTTCTTGCTTTCGATGGCATGGACAAGGCCTGCATTATCGTCTGCAGCAATGATAGCCAGAGCTGAGACAGGTCCAATCCCAGAGACTGAGATCAAGTTTAAAAAGAGCTGTTTCTCTTCTTCGGTCGCAAAGCCATAGAGAAGGTGAGCGTCTTCACGGACCACTTGGTGCAGATAGACGTGCACCTCTTGGTTCATTTTACCAGAGTAGGCATAGGGATTGGCCACATGCAAGAGATAGCCGATTCCAGCTGTTTCTACCACGATGTATTTGGCGGTAATTTTCGTTAAGATTCCTTTAATGTATTCGTACATAAGATTCCTTTATTGTTTGATTAATATTTACCCAATTCCCGCAGACTGGTGTGATTTTCCTGAATGCGTCGGAACATCTTTTCCATATCCGACTTGGTGAAATTGACCAAGACCGGACGGCCATGAGGGCAGTTATAAGGGTTGTCACATTGGGACAGTTGATAGATGAGATCCCGTGCGGAGTAATCATCCAGTGTGTGGTTGGCCTTGATGGAGCGTTTGCAGGACATCATGATGGCCAACTCAGCCCGGTATTTCTTGATGGACACTTCCTTGGTCAAGAGGAGCATGTCACACATTTCATAGATACCCGACTCGATCTCTTCCTCCTTCATCCAGATCGGATGCTCCCGCAAGATCAACTGGTTAGCTCCGTATTCTTCTAAGTAGACGCCCACTTCTTCTAAGAGGTGCTTGCGCTGTTGCAGGCGGATCAGATCGTCTGTAGGGAATTCAAAAATATAAGGCACTAGCAGTTGTTGCTGACTGCCGTCCACGTCCCCGATGCTCTCCCGGTATTCTTCGTATTTGACGCGCTCTTGGGCCGCGTGCTGGTCAATGATATAAAGTCCCCCATTGCCTTGGGCAAAGAGATAGGTTCCATGCATCTGACCAAAATATTCCAACTCTGGGAAGGTCGAATGTTCTTCCCCATCCAACTTATCATAGGCCTTGTCTAGACTAGCCAGATCCAACTCTGGGTGATCCAGTTCATCATAAGCCGCAGTCTTTCTTTCCGCAAACTTGATCGCGCTTGTCGGTTTTTCTACTGGATTTTCTTGGCTTGTAGAATCAGCAGTTACCTCATCTGTCAGAGGCAGTTGAGGATCTGCCACCTCTGGTCGAAGCTTGAAATCTTGACTTTCTCGGTCATAATAGAGGCGGTTTTCCTTTAAAGGCAGGGTCGTCTGTACTGGCTTTTCTGTTCGACGAATGGTCGACTTGGCTAGATTTTCTAGAGCATCTGGAATCAGGTCCTGCTCTTTCAAAGCATTCGCAATAGCCTGGGAGATCAAGGCCATTAGTTCTCGTTCTTTGGAGATGCGAACCTCTTGCTTAGTGGGGTGAACATTGACATCCGCTAAGTAAGGGTCGATCTGGATATTAATGATCGCAAGTGGGAAGCGACCCACCATGAGTTTACTGCCGTAGCCGTCTAAAATAGCTCGATTGAGCAAGAAATTCTTGATGTAACGGCCGTTGATAAAGAGACTGATGTAATTGCGATTGGCACGAGTCAATTCAGGCAAAGACACAAAGCCCGTCACTTCAAAATCCAGGTCGCGATTTTCAATGGCTACCATCTTCTTGGCAGACGCGAGGCCATAGACACCCGCAATCGCTTGCCGGAGATTACCAGTCCCCGCTGTTTTGGTCATTTCTTTTCCATCATTGATCAAGGTAAAGGCAATCTCAGGATGGGCCAAGCTCAAGCGATTGAGAATATCCACGATATGGGATAGCTCTGCCTGCTGGCTCTTTAAATACTTGAGACGAGCAGGTGTATTAAAAAAGAGATCTTCCACTGTGATCTTGGTCCCGACAGGGCTTGTCGCTGGATCCAATTCCTCAATTTCGCCACCCTTTGCGACCAATTTGGTCCCGTGGGCGGCTCCTTCTTGCGCCGTTAGAAGAGTTAGAATACTGACAGAAGCAATGGAAGGCATGGCCTCACCACGAAAACCAAGCGTTCGAATACGAAAAAGATCCGCTTGACTCTTGATCTTACTGGTCGCATGTCGACGGAGGGCCAAAGCGACCTCATCGTGCGCAATTCCTTCCCCATTGTCTGTAATCCGAATCGACTTCAATCCTGCTTCTTCGATTTCAACAACGATCTGGCTAGCTCCAGCATCGATCGAGTTTTCAACCAATTCCTTGACCACGCTAGCAGGTCGTTCAATCACTTCACCTGCCGCAATCTGATTGGCTAGGACTTCTGGCAATTCAATAATCTGTGACATGTCTGCTCCTTTACCTATTTTTTCACCGATACATGTAGCTCTATTATACCACAGATCCACAAGACTCCCTTTCTTAAAAAATAGAGGCTGGCCCCATCTTCTTCCTTAAAAACCGCATAGGCAAAGAAAACGACCACATAGACAAATCCCCTTGTCTTCCCTTTGGAAAAAGTGTTTAATAGTAGTGTAAAGAAGGAGCCGGGCTAGCAGGTCAACCGACTTTACCCAAAGGAGGGAGAAAATATCTTATGAAAGTTGAAGTACAAATTGATTCCCACTTCCAAGAAGAAGCGGTGATGATCACAGCACCTGCACTGTCTGCGCGTGTAGAGAAAATCCGTGACTTTGTGGAAGAATTGGATCAAAAAGGGCGCTTACGTGCCAAAAAGGATGGGGAAGCTTATCTGATCGAAAGCCAGCTATTCCAACGTTTTTACATTGAAAATCGGCAAGTAATTGGTGAGACCATGACAGATCAATTTATTCTGACTGGACCACTCTATCAGCTATCTGAAGACTTGCCGACCTGCTTTCTCAAAATTTCCCAATCTGAAATTATCAACACAAAAGAAATCGATCACCTGCACTTTACCAGTGGGGGATCCGTGCAAATCTATCTTAAAAACGGGAGTCTGACCTACTCCTCCCGTCGTTACTTGAAAGCCATTAAGGAGAAATTATCATGCTAAAACAATCTTTTTCTGACGCCCTGAAAGGGATTCTCATCGGGCTCATCCTATCCATCTTCTTTTCCTATCTCTTCTCACCTGAGTTGTACCTTCCCTTAAGTCCCAACTCTGCAGTCGGCCGCTGGATGTTCTTGCATCATGTTCACGGCTCACTGGTCATGCTCTATTGTGCCCTCGTTTGGGGTGCGATTGGGGTCCTCTTTAGCTTCGGAAGTCTCCTCTTTCAAAAAGACTGGAGCCTCTTACGGGCTACTCTGAGCCATTACCTACTCATGTTACTTGGGTTTATTCCTCTGGCTACTTTGGCCGGCTGGTTTCCAGCACGACTCGGATTTTACCTCTCACTCATTGTCGAATTCACCCTTGTTTACGTGATCATCTGGTTGGTCTCACATCATTTTTATAAAAAACAAGTTCAAGAAATCAATCAAAGCATTGCTAAGCACTAAAAGAAGATCCTCGCTATTACGAGGATCTTCTTTTTACAATTTCTTTTTCAATTCGGCGACTGCCATCATGACTTCCATCGGAGTCATATTGTAGAGATCCAGATTCTTCAATTCTGTGAACACTGTATTTTCTGTCTCTTCCTCAAAGAGGGACATTTGTTCAGCAACCTGCGAAGGTACTTCCTTTTTAGGAGTTGCATCCACAAGCGGTACTTGCTGGCCTTGTCCTTCGAGCTTGGTCAAAATCGCATCCGCCCGCTTCAGCAACTCTTCTGGCAAACCAGCGATCTTAGCCACGTGAATCCCATAGGACTTATCTGCTGGGCCGGGTTCAATCTTGTGCAAGAAGGTAACCTGACCATCTCGCTCCAGAGTCGCAACATGGACATTTTCCAAGCGAGACAAAGTTTCTGAAAGTGCCGTCAACTCATGGTAATGGGTCGCAAACAAGGTTTTGGCACCCGTGCGATCGTGAATGTATTCGATGATGGATTGGGCGAGGGCCATCCCATCATAGGTCGCCGTTCCCCGTCCCAACTCATCAAACAAAATCAAGGACTGGGTCGTTGCCTTGCGAATGGCGTGATTGGCCTCCATCATTTCCACCATGAAGGTAGACTGACCCGATACCAGGTCATCAGCAGCTCCGATCCGGGTATAAATCGCATCAAAGATTGGCAACTCAGCCTTTTGCGCGGGTACATAGGAGCCAATTTGGGCAAGAATCACAATGATCGCCAATTGGCGCATATAGGTAGACTTCCCGCTCATATTTGGCCCCGTAATCAGCTGAATATCCCGTTCTTCATCCATAAAGATGCTATTAGGAATATAGGACTGGGCTCCCATCACTTTCTCAACAACCGGATGGCGGCCTTTGTCGATCGCGATTCGTCGTTCTTCATGAAAAAGGGGACGATTCAACTGTTGCGACTCAGCGACACTGGCTAAACTTTGTAAAACATCAACCGTCGCAATCGCCTGAGCTAATTGTTGCAGACGTTGGATATACTTGCCAACTTCTTCACGAATCCGCATAAAAATTGTATATTCCAAATTAGCAGACTTCTCACGCGCCTCTAGCATATCTCCTTCGATGCGTGCCAATTCCTCCGTACCAAAGCGTTCTGAATTTTTCAAGGTCGCCTTGCGGAAAAAGTGAGCAGGAACGTGACTCAATTGAGAATTGGTGACATGGAAATAGTAGCCATCCTTCTTGTTGTAATCGATTTTGAGACCTGTAATGCCGCTGGCTTCGCGCTCCTTGGCCTCAATCTCAGCAATCCAACCAGTACCATCCCGAAGAACGACACGGTATTGATCCAATTGCTCGTCAAACCCAGTTCGGATGATATTTCCCTCTGTAATAACAGCAGACGCTTCCGGAGCAATAGCTGAGGTAATCAAGCGGTGCAACTCAGGCAGTTCATCCAAGCGTGCAATCAAGACATCTAAGACTGGATCACCAATCCCCAGTAGAATCGACTTGATCGTCGGCACATGCCCCAGAGTATCTCCTAGCTGCAAGAGATCCTTAGGATTGATCTTGCCAAAGGAAACCCGACTCGCTAAGCGTTCAATGTCATAGACCCCTTTGAGGCTGTCGGTCAAATCGCTCCGTTCAAAGAAATGATCCATAAAGACCTGAATGATGTCCTGGCGCTCTCGAATCCGTTTCAAATCGACTAAGGGTTTCTGAATCCAGGACCGCAACAAACGACCGCCCATGGCCGTCTTGGTTTCATCCAAATACCAATACAAGCTACCATGTTTCTTCCCAGTTCGCGCATTCTCTGTCAAATCAAGACTAGCCTTGGTCGCAAAGTCCATCTGCAAGAAATCGCAAATCTCATAATGATGGGCTTTTTTGAGGTGGCTCAATTCCCTCATTTGTGTCTGGTGGACATACTGGAGAAGTTTTCCAGCTGTTTTCTTTTCTAGCTCACTCAACTGATCCCCTAAGAGTTGAACATCGTCGAGCGCCGTCTCTACATGTGACAGCAAGAGATTCATCTGGCTTACAAAAACACGTTCTTCCTGTTCTGGCAACTCATAACCCAGGACCACCTCACGCGCACGTAAATTGCGGATTTCTCCGCAAACCATGCTGAAGTCATTGAGAGTGGTCACCTGAAATTCCCCTGTCACCAGATCCATATAGGCTAGCCCATAATCATTCCCTGAACGGTCCAAAGCAACCAGAAAGTTATTCTCACTATCTGGCTTGGTCGAATCCACCACTGTACCCGGCGTGATCACCTGTACGACTTCACGCTTAACGACCCCCTTGGCTTCTTTGGGATCTTCCATTTGTTCCGCGATCGCTACCTTATACCCCTGTTCGATGAGAACATCAATATACTGCTGGGCCGAGTGGTAGGGAACACCCGCCATGGGAATCGGATTCTCTGCATTTTTATTCCGTGAGGTTAAGGAAATCTCTAAAATTTGAGCTGCATTCACTGCATCTTCATAAAATAATTCGTAAAAATCTCCCATTCGAAACAGCAAAAAGGCATCCGGATAGTCTTTTTTGATATCTAGATACTGCTGCATTCCAGGGGATATTTTTTCTACTGTCATACTTCTTTATTCCTTACTGTTGCATCATTTTCTGACACAAGCTCCATAGATGAAAACAGGAGTAGATAGCTCACTATCTTCCTCCTTTTGACATCTTAATGGGGTATTCTCTTTTTCTTTAAGGGCTTGATTACTGCATCATCCCTAAAATTTCATTTTGAATTTCAATGGCTGCCTCTTGGTCTCGACAAACAATCAAGAGGGTATTGGCCCCTGCTACTGTTCCCAAAATACGCTCATCTGACATCTCATCTACACCATTGGCCAAGAGAGCTGCTTCTCCTAGCTCTGTCCGCAAAACCAAAGTGAATTCTGCTCGTGAGACAGACTTGGCATGGCTGGACAACATAATATAAATCTCTGCCACCTCAGGCTCATTTGGCAAAATATAATACAACTGGTCTTTTCGTTTCACCTTGACTAGACCCAGATCGCGCAAATCTCGTGACAGAGTTGTTTGCGTTACAGCAATTCCTTTTGCTTCTAACCGATCCTGAATCTCTTTTTGAGTCGACAATTTTTCATTTCGAATCATTTGTTGAATCAAAAGGTGACGTCCTGTCCTTTTCATTGGACCTCAACAATAGAAAAAATGTATATTAAATTATACCAAAAAAAGTGAAAATTCGCTCAGAATAGTGTTAAAATAATAGTTAAAAGGACTTAGGAGCTAATATGAACAATAAAGAACTCATTGCTAGTGAATTGGCCAAAGTGATTGACTCTCTTGACCAAGATGCTATTTTAAATTTGCTTGAACAACCAAAATCATCTGATCTTGGTGACATTGCTTTTCCAGCCTTCTCACTTGCAAAAGTGGAACACAAGGCTCCTCAAGCAATCGCTGCAGATATTGCTGAAAAGATCGACCAAAGCGCCTTCGAAAAAGTCGTTGCAACTGGACCTTACGTGAACTTCTTCTTAGACAAATCTAAGATCTCTGATCAGGTAATCAAATCCGTCATCGAAGCAGGTGCAGACTACGGTCAACAAGACGAAGGTCATGGCCAAAACATTACCATCGACCTTTCAAGTCCAAATATTGCAAAACCATTCTCAGTTGGTCACTTGCGCTCAACCGTTATCGGGGATGCTCTTTCAAACATCTTCCGCAAAATGGGCTACAACACGATTAAAATCAACCACTTGGGGGACTGGGGTAAACAGTTCGGTCTCTTGATGGTAGCCTACAAAAAATGGGGTAGCAAGGAAGCTGTCGAAGCTAACCCAATCGATGAATTGCTAAAACTTTACGTTCGAATCAACGCTGAAATCGAAAACGATCCTGAGCTTGATGAAGAAGGACGTAAATGGTTCAAAAAATTGGAAGATGGGGATCCAGAAGCAACTGAATTGTGGCAATGGTTCCGTGACGAAAGCTTGGTGGAATTCAACCGTATCTACAAACTCCTCGGTGTTGAGTTTGATAGCTTGAACGGAGAAGCTTTCTACAACGACAAGATGGACGAAGGGGTCCAAATCCTTGAGGACAAAGGCTTGTTGAAAGAGTCTAAGGGTGCTAGCATCGTTGAGTTGGATGATGTCAACCTTCCACCAGCTATGATTAAGAAATCAGACGGTGCCACTCTTTACATCACGCGTGATATCGCAACCGCTATCTACCGTGCACGGACTTACAACTTTGTGAAAAACATCTATGCTGTAGGTCAAGAACAATCCAACCACTTCCGTCAGTTGAAAGCTGTTTTGAAGAAAATGGGATTTGACTGGAGCGACGATATGGTTCACGTTGACTTTGGTTTGGTGACAAAAAACCGCCAAAAATTGTCAACTCGTAAAGGAAATATCATCCTTCTCGAACCAACTCTTCAAGAAGCCATCTCTCGTGCCAAAGCGCAGATCGAAGAAAAGAACCCTGAATTGGAAAACAAGGAAGAAGTGGCACATGCAGTCGGTGTTGGTGCGGTTAAATTCTACGACTTGAAGACAGACCGTCGCAACGGTTATGACTTCGACCTCGAAGCCATGGTATCCTTCGAAGGAGAAACTGGACCTTACGTTCAATACGCTTACGCTCGTATCCAATCCATCCTTCGCAAAGCCAACTTCACACCATCTACAGATGCGACATACAGCTTGAGCGATCCTGAAAGCTGGGAAATCATCAAGCTTCTCCAAGACTTCTCTCGTGTTGTCAAACGTGCCGCTGAAAACTATGATCCATCCTTGATCGCAAAATATGCTATCAACTTGGCTCAAGCCTTCAACAAATACTATGCACACACTCGCATCTTGGATGAAAGCCCAGAACGCGAAAGCCGTCTTGCTCTTAGCTACTCAACAGCAGTTGTTTTGAAAGAAGCCCTTCGCTTACTTGGTGTCGATGCGCCTGAGAAAATGTAATTTCTTATCTAATGATTGATAAGTAGAACATCTCTTATGGGAGTGAGAGGAGAAACTAAATGAGATTCAATTTAGTTCTTTCTCACTCCTTTTCTCATGCCCAATGCTCTACATTTTCAGATCCTTTATATACAGGAGAAATCTATGAATCAAACCGTTTACATCTTAATCCTCATCAGTTTAGTGGTCCTCTTTTTATTTAACAAGTACGAAAGAGAAAAACTACAACGGCTCTTACAAGAGCAACTCTTGAAAGATCAAGCTTTCAAAGATAGCATCAAGGAAAAAATCCGAGAGACCGACAATATCAACGACGTCATCCATGCAATCAACAAGGACTATCGATTGGGACTCCTACTTGCTAAAGAAATCACTGAAAAATTAAAATAAAGCGTAAAAGAGAGAGTGGGACAGAAATCGGTAATTCGTTAGAATTCGATTTCGTCGTCCCACCTCCGCACAGTTGAGTAGGGCTGTAAAAGCTGATGAAATCAGCGTAGTAGAGCCCACTCAACCACTGCG